>CBDTUH010000074.1:0-12199 GCA_965363375.1 uncultured bacterium | reverse complement strand
GGTTTTGCAGTTTTATTTTACCAGCCGTATCGTTTAGCACCCGCTGAATATGCGTGTCTATGGTTTTAGGACAGGTAATGGTGGTGTTCTGGTAGTACAGCGATTGCGCGTACAGTTCTTTTAGTTTTACTTTCAAATCTTTCAGCATAGGTACGTGGCGGCGCATCTCGGTCCAGTCCACAAACTCCTGCATCAGTTCCTGTATAATACCTTTTGCTTTGGGCACTTCCGCCTCACGCTTTTTCAGGGTTTCATCCTTCAGCTTCGACAGCTCGTCTACATTAACCAGCTGCACATTGGGCAAAGCCTGCGCATCGTCGGCTACGTTATAAGGTATCGAAAGGTCGATAATAAGTTTATGCGAGCCGCCCACCACATGCTTCTTCAAAATGGTAGGCTCGGTAGCGTTGGTGGCAACCAGTATAATATCGGCTTTCCCTATTTCTTCCGAAAGGTTTTCGAGCGGCGCGGTTTTTAATCCTAATTCGGCTGCCAGCGCCGCGGCCTTTTCGGGCGTGCGGTTTACCAGTGTTATGTTTTTGGTTTGAATATAATCAACCAGGTTTTTGCAGGTGTTGCGGCCAATCTTACCTACACCCAGCAACAAAATATTTTTCTGCGCCGGCTTTGCCACTTTATCGCGGATGTACTGCACAGCTGCAAACGAAACCGACACGGTACCGCCGCTCAGCGCTGTTGTGTTCTTTATTATTTTGGAAGATTGCAAAACGCAATTAATCAGTCTTTCGGTAAAAGCACCTACAAAGCCCCGCTCTTTAGAAAATTTTACAGCCAGTTTCAGCTGGCCTACAATTTCGTAGTCGCCCAAAATTTGCGAATCAAGTCCTGCTCCTACGTTAAACACGTGTTCGATAGCCGGTAACCCTTTTTTGATGTAAGCTGCTTTCGAAAAAGTTTCAGCATCGCCCACGGTTTCCGAACAAATAAGGTTGATAAGTTGCTGGCTGCTTTGGGCAAAACCATAAATTTCGGTACGGTTGCAGGTAGACAGGATGAACAGCTCGTTCAAACCCTGCAAGGCGGCTTTATGTAGGATAGCGGCGTATTGCTCGTTGTTTATAGCAAACTGACCACGAATTGAAGCATCGGACTTTTTATAGTTAATCCCTGCTACATAAAAATTCTGTAAGTTCTTGAAATAGTGTGCATCCATTCTGTGATGAGTCAACTTTGATTCTGCAAAAGTAGCCCCCATTCGCCGAGGAACTCTTTTTGTCTGTCACGCGGCTGTCATTTTGATGCCTGATTTTAATCAGTTAATCAAATGAGCGGATTAATTGTTTTTTTGCCGGAAGGAGTTGTAAAAACCCTATTTACTTTTGCCACTATTCAAAACAAAGCATGAAACAAGCGGTAGTATTAATGAACCTGGGCTCGCCCGATAGCACCGAGGTAAAGGATGTAAGAAGGTACCTGAATGAATTTTTGATGGACGAGCGGGTAATTGATAAGCCCTGGCTGCTGCGTACCTTGCTGGTGCGCGGTATTATTGTGCCTTTTCGCGCGCCCAAGTCGGCCGAGGCTTACCGCTCTATCTGGACTGAAGAAGGCTCACCGCTGATCGTTATCAGCAAACAGCTGGAAGAAGCGCTGGCCGCAAAAATTGAGCAGCCGGTGGCCATTGCCATGCGCTACGGTAATCCATCGCCTAAAGCAGCCTATGATGAACTGCTAAAGGAAAATCCTGATTTGGAAGAAGTGATTTTAATACCAATGTATGCCCATTATGCCATGAGCTCGTACGAAACCGCCGTGGAATATGCCAAAGAACATCATCAAAAAGGCGCATATAAGTTTAAGCTCACCACCATTAAGCCTTATTACGATGACGAAGCTTATATAAATGCGTTGGCAGAAAGCATGAAACCTTATTTGCAGAAAGATTACGATCAGATTCTTTTTTCTTATCACGGTGTGCCTGAGCGGCACATAAAAAAAGGCGACATTACCGGCAAGCATTGCCTGCAGGTGCCCAACTGTTGCGATGTACCATCTGCCGCGCACCAGTACTGCTACCGCCACCAGTGCTGGCAAACCACTAAAATAGTAACCGAGCGGCTAAGTATACCAAAAGATAAATGGGGCTTTTCGTTTCAGTCGCGCCTTGGCCGCGACCCCTGGCTGCAGCCTTACACCGCGCAGCGTTTGGACGAATTACCAAAAGAAGGTGTAAAAAAAATACTGGTGGTTTGCCCTGCTTTTGTAAGCGATTGTTTGGAAACGCTGGAAGAAATTGCCGAAGAAGGAAAAGAAATATTTATGCACGCCGGCGGCGAAAGCTTTGAAATGATTCCGTGTTTAAACGTACACCCGTTATGGGTGGGCGCTTTGGCTAAATGGGTAAATGAATATGTAGACGGTAGCAATGAAATGATATTGGAAGAGATGAAAAAATAACAGCGCTTATTTTCATTTCCTTATTTTCATTTTACATTCACTAAATCATGTATCTCTACACCAAAGCCCTGCATATCATTTTCATTGTTACCTGGTTCAGCGGGCTGTTTTACATTGTGCGTTTGTTTATATATAATACTGAAGCACAGGAAAAAGGAGAGCCGGAAAAAAGCATTCTGCAAAAGCAGTTTAGCATTATGATCAAACGGCTGTGGTTGGGCATTACCTGGCCATCGGCAGTACTCACACTCATATTCGGGCCGTGGATGTGGATACAGTTAAATCATTTACCACAATGGCTTTTTGTAAAATTATTTTTTGTTGCAGGCCTGTACATTTATCATTTTACCTTACACGCTATTTACAAACAACAAATGCGCGGCGTTTTCAAATACAGCTCGCAGCAACTGCGCCTTTGGAACGAAGTGGCCACCATTTTTTTGATTGCCATTGTGATGCTGGCGACGGTTAAGCAAAGCTTTAGCCTGGTGTGGGGCCTTGGCGGACTGGTGGGACTGGTTATTATTTTAATGAGCGCTATTAAAATTTACAAAAACCTGCGCGCCAAAAAAGCATTGTAATACCCAAACTTAAAAGGAAAAAGAAAGGTTTTGCTGAAGCGTTTGTTGCCGCCTCAACGGAGCGTCGCAATTAAAGCTTCATTAAAGTAATGCAGCCGGCAACAAAAAATATTCAAAAGGGAAATGAAAGGTTTTCAAATTCGAAAATAGAAAACTCCAACCTGCTTTAAAAGGAAAAAGAAAGGTTTTGGCCAGGCTTCTTGTCTTGTTTTTCCAAGTCTTAATTCAGCAATATAAAAAACCACTCCACCTTATTTTATAAGCGCAACATCTGTTAACCCAGGTATTTTTAATTGATTTAATAACGCTGAAAAATATTTTTCCTTTTCCTTATTACCCAGTTGCTTGGCAGCAACAAGAGCTTGCGTAATGCCATTTAACCTTCCAGGGTTTCTTTTCAGGGCTGCCTCGTATTGTGTAATGGCCTCGGCAGGTTTGCCCAATGCCAGCAGCATATCGCCCAATAGTTCCGATGCAGGCAGCAACTCGCCAGGTGTAACCGCATGTTTGTTGGTGGCCGCTTCCTGCTGCGCAGCCAGCTGCATCAGTTTCAAAGCTTCCTCTTTATTGTTCTTAGCAAAAGCGGTCCAGGCTTTAATGCTGGTTTTTTGTATCTCTATCTGCGTTTTCCAGTACGGGTTGGCCACCAGTTGCTGTAAGCGCGCCATATTTTCTAAAGCTTGTTCCGCTTTTTCTATATTATTGCTTCGCGCCGCACCTATACCAATAGCAAAATAAGTTAAGGCTTCAAATTCAGGATATTTATCCCAATCAAAATGCTGCGGCTGCCGCGCTTTAATACTGGCGGCTTGGCTCCATTGCTGCCGCTCTAAAGCCAGGCGTCCATCGGCGGCAGCTAAAGCATAAGCCACAGAAGCATGCGCTTGAAACGGACCTTTCAGTTGATGCACTTCATTAACAATCTTTATTGCTTTTTCATCTTCGCCTGTTTGTAAATAAGCATATACCAAATAATCAAGTGCATGAAAATAATGCATGGATTTAATGCCGCCTTCAGCGTTTTTAAATGACGTGCTGGCCGAGCGCAGGTTCCACTCTATAGATTGCGGCCACATGCCCAGCCTTGTATAAATGTGCGTAGGCATGTGCAGCGCGTGGGCCACTTCGGGCGCAATATCATCATACCTGGCAGCAGCCTGCAATGCCTGTTGGGCCAGCTCCGGGTAATCGTAAGCATGTATGATGTAATGAAAGCCACCGGGATGGTCGGGTATTACCTGCAACACTTCTTCCATCAGGCGGCCGGCTCTTTTTTGTTGCGCATAGGTTTTATCGGCAGGGTCGGCAGTGGAGATAAGGCTCAAGGCGTAAAAGGCTTTTATCTCCTGGTCATTGGGGTATTGTTTAAAAGCCGCAGCCCAGGCATGCTCGTAGGTTTTAAGCCGCTGCTTTTGGGTTTTTGTAAGCCCGTCTTTGTAAAACGAATGCAATGCTGTACCAACTGCTTTCTGCTGCTCATTAGTTGCCAAACGCAATGCCTGCGTTGTAAGTGCCAGGCCCGATTTCATTCGCTGTTCGCCAGGCTCGTCGGGCCATAAAGGATGAATATAAGTGAGTGCCTTGCCCCAGGGGCCCCAAAAACAAGCTGGGTCTGCTGTGCGTACTTCATCAAAAACAACTTCGGCTTCATCAAAGGTCATATGGTGAACCAACGCTAAACCATAAGCAATAGATGAATCGAGTTTTTTATTGCCACAGCCACCTGCTAATTGAACGGTGCCGCAACTGACAACATTACTTTTTAAAGCCAATACATCAATAGGAGTGCTTTTGTTTTTGCAGGCAAACAGCAAAAAAGGTAACGCCAAAAAAGTAGCATAAAACAAAGGACCACGCAACAAATGGTGAAGGGCCTGGCAAAAGCAAGTGTTTTTCATTTTAGCTGTTTTGGTATTATCAAATAACAAAAAAGAAAGAGGTTGTTATTATTAAATCAGAAGGCGGATTGTAGCTCCCGTTTTCAAAAGGAAGAATAAAGGTTTTTACTTCACTTTAAAAATACTTATGAAGCTGGATGGCAGCAGCGTACCCACACAGCAAAGAAGAACACCGTTGAACTTTAGTTGAAGCTTTGAAAAGGTATTGCAATTTTAAAGACAGTGTCCATTAACGCTCCATTTACTAATTTACTACTAAGCGGCAGCCTAGGCAAATAAACATTTTGCGGTTTTTGTAAAACCTTTCAATTTCCTTTTAAAAAAATAAGCTATTTCACTACTTGCGACAAGGCGTTTTGACGATTGATGTTACCGCAGGCTTTGCCAAAGTTGGTGCGGATGTGGGCCATTAAACATTCGGCGCGAAGTGAAGAAAATGGATGCGTGCGAAAAAAATCTTCTACCTGGCTATAGCTGTTTTCACTGGAAGCCATCTCTTTCCAAAAAGCAACGGCGGTGCACACATCATAACCCAGGTCGTTGGTAAGATTAATGCCATAATAATCAGCCTCCAGCTCGTTGCGCTGGTTAAACGATGCCATCAGCAGGTTTCTTATTTGTAATATCGATTGGGCATTTTGCTCGCCAAACACTTTAGCGGAAAGGTGCAGGTCCTGCAGCGTTTTTTTTATGTGCCCCATTTCCGAATGGCCAATTTCGTGGCCAATGATGGCATACAGCAATGCCTCGTTGCCGGCACATTTGCGCCACATGCCCCGCGTAAGGTATATCTGCCCGCCAAATGTAAAAGCATTCACCATTGTATCTTCCAGCAGGTGCACGGCATAATTAATTCCGGATGGTTTTTCGCGCGACTGCAGCAGGCGCTGCATCACTTTATCCAATTGCTGCACAATCTTTGGGTCACGCGCCAGCTTAAACTCACCGCTTTCCTGCGCTTGCTGGTGAAACATACGGCCGTACTCACTTTGCACCTCGTCGGTTATTTCCCCTTCCGATACAGCCAGATCGCGTATGAGGTCGCCGGCCTGCCCCAGCGTACGGTTTATTTTGCTGCCGCCCACGGCACTATCCAGGCAGGCATAGGAGTAGGTAACATCGGGTGCTTTTTTTTCGTTGCCAAAAACTGTATCCAGCTGGTTGCAGCTTGCCGCTGCCGCACTTATCATTAAAAGGAAAAACAAACGTAGCATAGCCAATATTTCTGCAAACGTAGTGCCTAAGCAAATGTGAATGTGCTAATAAGCTTTTACAGAACAGGTCCGCCATTTCAAAAACGTCTCTTTTCCCTTTTAAATTTTTTGTGGCTGATAACTAAAGACTTTAAAAAAACGTCTCGCCTTCCTTTCACCATTTCATACTTTGCAACCGTTCGATAGCCTGCTTGGAGTCATATCCACTCTTATTTGCTTTTTTATACCAAATGAGTGCTTCGGAAAGGTCTATGCCGGTTCCACGCCCGTTTTCGTACATGTAAGCCAGGTTGTACATACCTTTTGCAAATCCTCTTTCTGCCGATTTTTGAAACCAGTCAAACGCCTGATGATAATCCTGCGCTACGCCAAGGCCTTTCAGGTAAAGGGCGCCAATGGCATTCATACCATCACCGCTATTTTTATCAACTGCTTTTTGGTACCATTTGTAAGCCTCGTTGTAATCTCTGGCTACGCCTTTGCCATCCTGGTACATTTCTCCTATATAAAGCATGGAGGAGGTGTGGTTGTGTTCGGCAACGGCTTTTTTAAACCAGTACATAGCTTTAGTATAATCGGGTGCGCCCACTACTAAGCCTTCGAAATAGTATCTGGCTAATGTTACTGTCGTAGTCATGTCACCTGTATGCGCCGCTTTTTCCAGCCAGGCGAGCCCCCCGGCAACGTCTTTTAGCTCGCCTTTATGACCGATCAGTAATAAGCCCAGGTCTGTCATGGCCTCGGTATGTCCTTTTTCAGCAGCCTTTTTATACCAGCCTGCGGCTTTTTTATAATCTATTGTAGTGCCATGGCCCATTCTGTAGCACAAACCAAGTTTATAATAGGCCCCTTTATCGCCTTTTTCGGCAGCCAGCTCGTACCATTTAAAGGCTTCTTTTGTATCAGCCGGAAAGTCGTTGCCGCCATAGAAAAAAATATCGCCAATACCTGTTATAGCTGTTATATTTCCTTTCTCAATGGCTTTCTCGTACCAGTCAATGGCATCTCCAAATTGTCGCCAAAAAGCACAACTATAACCTAGGTTGTAAAGTTGGGTAGCAGAAAGCTCGTTTTTCGCTTCCAGATAATGAGAGCGGGCAGATAAATAATCTTTATTGGCAAAAGCTTTATCTCCTTTTGCCAGAACCTGGCTGGATTGCCCAACAACAGATATAGAAAAAAAGCAAAAGGAAAACAAGGTAAGGGTGCGGAATAACATGATGGAGTTGTTTGGTTGTTTGTGCAAGCTCTTTATCCGATAAGGATTTGCGCCTGCAGTATTGGCGACAAATATATAAGCGTTGATTTTATATTACAATACCTCTTAAAAGGTATTATCGCTTTTTATGAACAAGCCCCCACTGCTTCCAAACGTCTCTTTTTCCTTTTAAACCTCCCCTACTTTTTGCTTTCCACTTTTGCCTTTTGACCTTTTGCTCCAAACGTCAGTTTTTCCTTTTACATTTTTCATTTTTCATTTCCAGGCTTCTCAGCTGCGCCCAAAATCCACAGCCGCTCTACCTTTCATATTTTCTTACCTTTGCACCCATTTTTAAACTCAGTTTACTTAATAAATATATGTCTGCCCGATATAAAGAATTTGGCCACCTGAACCTGCCTTCCATCGAAAAAGAAACCCTGGAACGCTGGAAAAGAGAACAGGCCTTTGAAAAAAGTGTAAGCCTGCGCGAAGGCGCACAGCCATTTGTGTTTTACGAAGGACCGCCCTCAGCCAACGGCCTGCCGGGTATTCACCACGTCATCAGCCGTACGCTAAAAGACCTTGTGTGCCGCTACAAAACCATGCAAGGCTACCAGGTGCAGCGCAAAGGCGGCTGGGATACGCACGGCCTGCCGGTAGAACTGGGCGTGGAAAAAGAGTTAGGCATTACCAAAGAAGACATTGGTAAAAAAATATCGGTAGCCGAGTACAACCAAAAGTGCCGCGAGGCGGTGCTGCGCTATAAAGACAAATGGGACGACCTGACCACTAAAATGGGTTATTGGGTGGACCTGCAAAATCCGTACATCACTTTTACCAACGAGTACATCGAAAGCTTGTGGTGGTGCCTGAAGCAATTGTACACCAAAGGTTTGCTATACAAAAGTGTTTCCATTCAGCCTTATTCGCCCGGTGCGGGTACGGGCCTCAGCTCGCACGAGTTGAACCAGCCAGGTACATATAAAATGGTGAAAGATACCAGCGCTACGGTTTTATTTAAAGCAGTAAAAAGCGATAAGAGTAATTTTTTGTTTGAAACTTCCGGCGGCGAAGACCTTTACTTTATGGCTTGGACGACAACACCCTGGACCCTGCCTTCTAACCTGGGACTGACAGCCGGCCCCAACATTGATTATGTGCTGGTAAAAACCTTCAACCCTTACACGCACAAGCCCCAGAATGTAGTATTAGCCAAAGCTTTAGTTCCTAAATATTTTAAAGAAGAAGGCGAAAACGGCGACTTTGAAAGCTATACGGCAGAAATAAAACTGCTGCCCTGGAAGATATTGGCCGGGTTTAAAGGCAAAGACATTGAAAATGTAGAATATGAGCAACTGCTGCCTTACGAAGCTTCTTCTATGGAAGCCATCCGCGAAATAACGCCGGATGCTAAACCCTTCAGAATCCTTTTGGGTGATTTTGTAACTACCGAAGATGGTACCGGTATTGTACACACGGCACCTGCTTTTGGTGCGGATGACTTCCGCGTCGGTAAGAAATACAACATCGGCATTTTAACGTTGGTTGACCGCGAAGGAAAGTTTGTAGAAGGCTTAGGCGAGTTCAGCGGACGCCATATTAAAGATTACAAAAGCGCGAAAGATTATGTAGATGTAAACGTAGATATTTCGGTAAAGCTGAAACGGGAAGGCCGCGCTTTTAAAGTAGAAAAATACGAGCACAGCTACCCGCACTGCTGGCGTACCGACAAACCGGTGGTGTATTACCCGCTGGATGCCTGGTTTATTAAAACTACCGCGGTAAAAGATAAGATGGTAGAGCTGAACAAGACCATCAACTGGAAACCGGCAAGCACCGGCACCGGCCGCTTTGGCAACTGGCTGGAGAACATGGTGGACTGGAACCTCAGCCGCAGCCGCTACTGGGGTACGCCGCTGCCCATTTGGCGTACGGAAGACGGCAGTGAGGAAAAATGCATTGGTTCTATCGAAGAATTAAATGCCGAAATCCGTAAAGCATCCCAGGTTTTAGGCGGCGATGTCAATAAAAATTACCTGCACGATGGCATCCTGGACCTGCACAAACCTTATGTAGATGAAGTGATATTGGTTTCCGAAAACGGCAAGCCCATGCGCCGCGAGCCTGATCTAATAGATGTGTGGTTCGACAGCGGTGCCATGCCTTATGCGCAATGGCATTACCCGTTTGAAGGCGAAAAAACGTTTCAAAATGCTTTCCCGGCCGATTTTATAGCCGAAGGCGTGGACCAGACCCGCGGCTGGTTTTATACCCTGCATGCTTTAGGTGTGATGCTGTTTGACTCCGTAGCGTATAAAACAGTGGTTTCCAATGGCCTGGTGCTGGATAAAGATGGCAACAAAATGAGTAAGCGCCTCGGCAACGTGGTAGATCCCTTTCAAACCATTGAGCAGTTTGGCGCCGATGCCACCCGTTGGTACTTAATTACAAACGCCTCACCCTGGGACAACCTCAAGTTCAACCTGGAAGGTATAAAAGAAGTACAGCGCAAGTTTTTTGGCACCTTATATAATACCTACCAGTTTTTTGCCCTATATGCCAATGTAGATGGCTTCGGGTTTAAAGAAGATTATATACCGGTTGAGCAGCGCCCCGAAATTGACCGTTGGATACTGTCGAGCCTGCAAACCCTTGTAAAAAAAGTTACCTCTGCATTTGACGAATATGAGCCCACCGTGGCCGGCCGCCTCATTGAAGATTTTGTAGACGAACACCTGAGCAATTGGTACGTGCGCCTCTGCCGCCGCCGGTTCTGGAAAGGTGAGTACGAAGGCGATAAAATTGCTGCTTACCAAACTTTATATGAATGCCTGGAAACCGTGGCAAAGCTGATGGCGCCTATTTCACCATTCTTTAGCGATGAGCTGTACCTAAACCTGAACGCCGTTACCGGAAAGGAAAACGAAGCCTCTGTGCACCATGCAAAATTTCCGCAGGCTAAAGAAACCCTGATTGATACGGCGCTGGAAGAAAGGATGACTTTAGCACAGGATGCTTCTTCGCTGGTTCTTTCGCTGCGCAAAAAAGCTGATATTAAAGTACGACAGCCGCTGCAAAAGGTGCTGATACCCGTGCTGAACGGCGCTATGGAACAGCAATTACGTAAAGTGGAAGACCTGATTAAGGCAGAGGTGAATGTAAAAGAGATAGAGTACCTCACCGATACGGAAGGCTTTATCAAAAAGAAGATCAAGCCCAACTTTAGCGCCCTTGGCAAAAAACTGGGTGCCAAAATAAAGGCGGTTTCCACGGCTTTGGCTAATTTTACCCAGCACGATATTTCGTACTTTGAAAAAGAAGGCCGATATTCAATCCCGGTTGGCGAAAGCGAAAGTGTAGAGCTGAGCCTGAGCGAGGTTGAGATTAGCAGCGAGGACATTCCGGGCTGGTCGGTAGCCTCCAAAGGGCCGCTGACGGTAGCGCTTGATATCAACGTAACGCCCGAACTAGCGCAGGAAGGGGATGCCCGCGAGTTTGTCAACCGCATTCAAAAGATCCGCAAGGACAGTGGTTTTGATGTAACAGACCGGATTGAAGTAAAGATTGCGGCGGAAAATGGCATAAATGAAGCATTAGCAAAATTTAATAACTATATTTGCGCGGAAATTCTGGCAGATAAGCTGGAGTTCACTAACGATATGGACGGTGGCACGGAAATAGAGCTGAACGATAAAGCTTTAAAGGTCACTGTTTTAAAAAAGGGTTAAACCGTATGGCAACAAAAAAAGGAGCACCAGCTAAAGCAACAGCTAAAGGTGCAAAACCGGCAAAGCCGGCCGCTAAGGCACCTGCTAAAAAGTCAGCACCTAAAAAAGCTGCCAAGCCTGCAGCTAAAAAATCAGCTGCACCAGCCAAAAAAGCAGCAGCCAAGCCTGCACCAAAAGCTGTGGCCAGGCCTGCCGCCAAAGCGCCGGCTAAAAAAACGGCACCCAAAGCAGCCCCAAAGGCAGCGCCTAAAGTAGCGGCTAAGCCTGCTCCTAAAGCTGCCGCGCCTGCTAAAAAAGTAGCTGCCAAGCCAGCCCCGGCCGCCGCCAAAAAAGCGCCCGTCAAAGCTGCAAAAGCTGCAGAACCGGTAAAAAAGCCTTCTGTAGCAGCGCCTTCAAAGGAAGAAACCAAATCGGCTACCAAACCACTGGAAAAAAAGGCTACCCAACCGGCTAAAAAAGCAGAGCCGGCCAAGCCAACCAAAGTGGTGATACCCAAAACATCAACAACAAATTCGGTGAAATACCAGCCAGACTTTACCAAGTCGGTATTGGACACGCCGGCTAACCAAGAACCCCAGGGACCTACTATGCGATATTCAGATGCAGAATTAATGGAATTTAGAGAGCTGATCAATAAAAAACTGGACACAGCCAAAAAAGAACTGGCTTATTTGCAGGGTTTAATTACCCGCCGCGATGAAAGCGGCGACCTGGACGAAGGCCGTTATATGACCATGGAAGATGGCAGCATGAGCATGGAGCGCGAGCAGCTGAGCCAGATGGCCAGCCGCCAGATCCAGTTTATTGACCACCTGGAAAAAGCGCTGATGCGGATTGAAAACAAAACCTATGGCGTATGCCGCGTTACCGGTAAACTCATTGACAAAGCCCGCCTGCGCGCCGTGCCCCACGCCACGCTCAGCATAGAGGCTAAGCAAATGCGCATGCGCTAAAAAAAATGTTTGAAAACCCTTTTAGAAGCCCGCTTTATAGCGGGCTTTTTATTTTGGCACCACAAGCAGGCAAAAAAACAATTAATACAAGGCAATAAACATATCAGCACAGTTTGTAATCCTGGCAAGCGCTACCACTTGTAGGTTTGCGCTTTTCACCCCCCCTAACCAACCAAAACGATGAACCTGAATGTAAAAAGCCTGTT
>CBDTUH010000073.1:0-12214 GCA_965363375.1 uncultured bacterium | reverse complement strand
GGTACCCGCTATTGCGCTAACAACTGTCCTTATAAAGTTCGTCGCTTTAACTGGGCCGATTATACCGGTGCTGATTCTTTTGGTGACAATCAGGATAACAATGGTGTAGGCAAGCTGGATCCGGTGGTACACCAGATGAACGATGAGTTGTCACGCATGGTATTGAACCCTGATGTAACCGTACGCAGCCGTGGTGTAATGGAAAAATGTACTTTCTGTGTACAGCGTACGCAGGAAGGCAAGCTGAAAGCCAAGTTGGAGAACCGTGCTTACCGCGAGGGTGATGCCCAATCTGCTTGTGCGCAGGCTTGTCCTACCAATGCCATTGTATTTGGTAATGCAAACGACCAAAGCAGCGAGATCACTAAACTGAGAACCCAAAGCCCGGGCAGGTTATTCTACGTAATTGAGCAGTTGCACACATTGCCCAACGTAAGCTACCTGGCCAAGGTGAGGAATACAGAAGAAATAGTAGAAACAGAAACACATGGCGTGGAGCATGCCGCCCAAAGCGAGGAGCACGGCGTTCCGGCACGTGAAGGCGCAGCTGAAGCCCACTAAATGTTTTTTGAAGATAAAAGTTTGATATTAATCATTACATAGCTGAAGCTTAAAGCTTAAGGCAAAAGCTGAAATAAATATGGCATTACTTAGATACGAATCACAGGTAAGACCACCACTGGTACAGGGTAACAAAGATTATCATCAGGTAACGGAAGACATCTGTCGCCCTGTTGAGGCCCGGCCAACCAAATTGTGGTGGATTGGATTTATTATTTCTTTATTACTGCTGATCTTCGGTGTTATTTCTGTAACCCGCGAGGTGATCTATGGTACCGGTCAATGGAACCTGAACAAAACCATCGGCTGGGGTTGGGATATTACCAACTTTGTGTGGTGGGTAGGTATTGGTCACGCGGGTACGCTGATCTCCGCCATCCTTTTGCTGTTTCGCCAGGGCTGGCGTACGGGTGTAAACCGTGCTGCAGAAGCGATGACGATCTTTGCGGTTATGTGTGCAGGCCAGTTTCCTATTTTCCACATGGGTCGTGTATGGAACGCGTTCTTTACGCTGCCTTACCCCAACACACGTGGTCCGCTGTGGGTGAACTTTAACTCGCCGCTGCTGTGGGACGTATTTGCCATCTCTACCTACTTTACCGTTTCGCTGCTGTTCTGGTACTCGGGCCTGCTGCCTGACCTGGCTACGCTGCGCGACCGTGCCAGGGAAAAGTGGAGAAAAGCCTTTTATGGTGTAGCCGCCTTTGGCTGGACCGGTTCTACCAAGCACTGGCAACGTCATGAAAGTCTTTCACTGGTACTGGCTGGTTTATCTACACCATTGGTACTTTCAGTACACACCATCGTATCTTTTGACTTTGCCACATCGGTTATTCCCGGCTGGCATACCACCATCTTTCCGCCCTACTTTGTGGCCGGTGCCATCTTCTCTGGTTTTGCTATGGTGCAAACCCTGCTGCTGATCACGCGTAAAGTGCTGGCTTTAGAAGAATATATTACCATTGAACATATTGAAGTAATGAACAAGGTAATTGTACTGACAGGTTCTATTGTTGGTATTGCTTACCTCACCGAGTTGTTCATGGCCTGGTATTCACATGTGAACTACGAGATGTTTGCCTTTTTTGAAAACAGGCTGAACCTGGCAAGCCCCTATGGCTGGAGCTACTGGCTAATGATGGGTTGTAACGTATTGTCGCCGCAGATCTTCTGGTTCCGCAAGTTGCGCCGCAACATCCTGGTAACATTCTTTATGTCAATCCTGGTAAACATTGGTATGTGGTTCGAGCGTTTTGTGATCATCGTAACCTCTCTTTACCGCGATTACCTGCCTTCTAGCTGGAGTACTTATTACACACCAACCATTTGGGAGATCGGTTTTTACCTGGGTACATTTGGTTTATTCTTTACCTGCTATTTCCTTTTCTCTAAATTCTTCCCGGTAATTGCCATCGCTGAGATCAAGCATATCCTGAAGAAGAATGGTGATAACTATAAAGGAAAAATGGACGTTGTAGAAAAAGAAAATATAGATGAATTCGCACATCACAATGCGCATCACTAAAAGGAAAAATAAACATATCGGCATCAAAACGTCTCTTTTTCCTTTTGATGCTGCTTAAATTCTGAAATAGAAGTTATGGGTGTTAAAAAATTTGTTGTAGGCAATTTTTACGATGAGCAGGTACTTTTTCCTGCGGTAAAACAGGTGCGCAAGGCCGGCTATAAAATACACGATGTGTATACGCCATTCCCGATACATGGCCTTGATGCTGCTATGGGCCTGAGAGATACCAGCTTGCATACAGCCGGATTTATATATGGCATTACCGGTACTACAGTTGCTTTCAGCTTTATTACCTGGGTATTTACTACAGACTGGCCTATGAATATTGGCGGTAAGCCTTTCTTTTCGCTGCCGGCATGGATACCCATCATGTTTGAGCTAACGGTGTTATTTGCCGCGGTAGGTATGGTGCTTACATTTTGCTACCTGTGCCAGCTGGCACCGTTTGTAAAAAAGGACCATTTCAACCCCCGCTCAACAGACGATACTTTTGTAATGGCCATTGAGGTTACAGAAAGAACCAATGAAACAGAAGCTGTTACCTTTTTGCAAAACCTGGGTGCAACTGATGTGAGTGTACAATTGAAAGAAACTGGTTGGTGGATTGGCCGGTACGACCAGGAAACAAGAGTGTTTAACAAGCAGGTGGAGCCCAGTATTTAACTGTTGTATATAATATAGACTTAAACAGATGAAAAAATTATTGATAATAGCAGGTATAGCAGCAGCCGGATTAAGCATAACAGGTTGTGGTGGCGCTCAGGGTGAAAATCCGGGCCAGGCTTATATGCCTGATATGTACTATAGCCGTGCCTATGAAGCTTATGGTTATAACAATATTGACGATTACGAAAAGCTGAAAGAAAAAGGTGTGAATTATAATGGGCTACCTGTAGCAGGTACCATGGCACGTGGAGATGCTGCACCTTTTAGACTGCCTGCTAATGACAGCGGATATGCCATGTCAGTTTCATTACGTAACCCTTACGATACAGTAGCGGGAACTCCGGAAATCATGGCAGAAGCAGACCGTATTTATCAGATCAATTGTGGTATTTGCCACGGTGCTAAACTGGATGGTAATGGTCCTTTGTGGAAAGGTGGTGATGGTCCTTACCCTGCTGCGCCGCGTAACCTGCTGGATGATTACAGCAAAAACCTGTCTGATGGACAGATGTACCATGTAATTATGTTTGGTAAAGGACAAATGGGAAGTTATGCTTCTCAACTGAAAGAGGCAGAGCGCTGGTGGGTTATTAAATATATAAGAGAAAAGCAGGGAGGTGGTGCATCTGCAAATGCCGCTTCAAGCACTGACACAACTGCAGCAGCCACTGGAGCAACAACAGCACCTGCAGCCAATGCAACAACAACAAATTAATTAGCTGAAAAGTAATAAACAGAACTAAATGGCAACAAAAGATCATTTTGTAATTCCTAAAAGATACAACAGCATTTCCCTGGGTTTGATGGCTGTTGGCATCTTGTCCGTTATTATATTATTGTTTACGCATGGTCTGAGTGATGATCCTAAGACATCTTCCAGGTTTTGGGCTTCTTTACTGCAAAACAGCGTCTATTTTTTATTAGTGGTGAATGCTGCCATGTTCTTTGTTGCCGCTACCACACTAGCTTGGGGCAGCTGGCACGTTACCTTTAAAAAAGTGCCTGAGGCTATTTCGGCCTGTGTGCCGGTTATTGGTATCATCACCGGTATCATTTTACTGGCTATAGTATTTGGTCCTACACATGAAATTTACCATTGGACCGACCGCGAGCACGTAGAACATGATGCGGTGCTTTTACACAAGTCTGGCTTTTTAAGTAAATCATTCTTTACCATTGTTACGATCATCACATTAATAGGCTGGTGGTTCCTTGGTAAAAAAATGAGGGATATTTCCAAAGAAGCTGATGAAGGCAATATGTCTTTGGAAGAAGGTAAAAAATACATTTGGAAAAACACCGTATGGTCTGCTTCCTTCCTCGCTTTCTTTGGATTGACAGTAATGTCAACCATTCCCTGGCTGTGGCTGATGAGTATTGACGCACACTGGTATTCTACCATGTACAGCTGGTACACCTTTGCTTCTTCTTTTGTTGCCGGTATTGCCCTGATTACTTTGTATGTTGTTTTTTTGAAAAACAATGGCTACCTGGAGTATACCAATGATGAGCACCTGCACGATCTGGGTAAGTTCATGTTTGCCTTTTCCATATTCTGGACCTACCTGTGGTATTCTCAGTTTATGCTGATATGGTATGCCAACATTCCAGAGGAAACAACCTACTTTGAGCCCCGCATGCAGGGAGTGTATCGTGGTGTGTTCCTGCTGAACCTGGTGATCAACTTTTTGGCACCTTTGCTGATATTGATGACACGCCGGGCCAAGCGTAACTATGGTACCATTACCATGATGGCGGTACTAATCATTTTCGGTCACTGGCTCGACTTTTTCCAGATGGTGCATCCTGGTCCATCAAGGTACCATGTGCCGTTTATGCTGGTAGACCTTGGTATAGCGCTTGGTTTCATAGGAATCATTATGTTTGTAACAGGTCGCACACTGGCTAAGTCGCCGTTGGTGAGCAAGCATCATCCGTTTCTTAAAGAAAGCATTATTCATCATACTTAACGCGGAATCATAATAGAATTTAACTGATTGAGGTATGTCTAATATTTGGATTGTAATAACACTTATTTTAGGTTTTTTCATCATATTCCAGATTGCGAAAGCAAGTGAGTATGTAGGTATTTTAAAAGGGGAAGAAAAAACAAGAAAAGACAGCAACCGTATAAATGCCTTTTTATTATTGGCATTCCTGGTTGTGGGCCTGGTAGGTGTTTGGTATTGTAATGAAAAACTAAAAGGAAAAATCCTGGGTGCACCTGCATCTGACCATGGCGAAAAGATTGATACCATGATCTGGATCACTTTGGCCATTACAGGTTTTGTATTTGTAGTAACACAAATCTTGCTATTCTGGTTCTCCTACAAATACCAGGAAAAAGAAAACCGTAAGGCTTTTTACTACCCGCACAATAACAGGCTGGAGGTGATCTGGACCGTTATTCCGGCAATTGTTCTTACTATTTTAGTGGGTTTTGGTTTGTACTACTGGTTCCAGATTACAGGTGAAGCGCCAAAAAATGCTATTGTAGTAGAAGTAACCGGCAAGCAGTTCAACTGGGAGTTTCGTTATCCTGGAAAAGATGGCATATTGGGTAAGAAATATTTTAAGAATATAGATGAGACTAAATCGAACCCACTAGGACAGATTTGGGAAGACCCGGCCAACCATGATGATATTTATACAACCGGTGAAATGCATGCGGTGGTGAACAGGCCGCTTAAGCTGGTTATTTATGCTAAGGATGTTATACATGATGTGGGACTGGCACATTTCCGCATGAAGATGGATGCTGTACCTGGTATGCCTACCACCATGTGGTTTACACCTAAATATACAACACGCCAGATGCGTGAAAAATATGGTCCTGATTTCAACTATGAGATTTCCTGCGATCAGATGTGCGGATCGGGTCACTATAGCATGAGAGGTACCATTGTTGTGGAATCAGAGGCAGAGTACAAGGTGTGGCTGGCTTCTAAAAAGCCGCAGTACGTGGCAGCGCAGGAAGCAGCCGGTGGAACTACATCTCCTGTGACAACTGATACTACGGCAGCGGCTGCAGCTAACAGCACAACTATGAAATAACGAACAGAAACAGCGGTTTCAATAAAAGAAATTAACTATGAATCACGATATGCATCACAATGTTCAGCCAGACGTACATGTAACACATGATGGACATCATGTAGCTCATAATGGTCATGGACATCATCATAAGGAGTCATTTATAACTAAATATATTTTTAGCCAGGATCATAAAATGATCTCCAAGCAATTTTTAGCAACAGGTATCATCTGGGCTATTATTGGTGGATTGTTTTCCGTTCTGTTTCGTTTACAGATCGGTTATCCCGATCAATCATTTCCCATTCTGGAAACCTTTTTAGGGGAGTGGGCTAAAGATGGTCGCCTTGATCCTAACTTTTATTATGCTTTGGTAACCATGCACGGTACCATCATGGTGTTTTTTGTATTAACAGGAGGCCTGAGCGGTACATTCGCCAACTTCTTAATTCCTTTACAGATTGGCGCACGTGATATGGCATCGCCATTTATGAACATGCTGTCTTACTGGTTCTTTTTTGCAGCCAGTGTTGTAATGTTCTCCTCATTGTTTATACAAACAGGACCTGCCAATGGTGGCTGGACGGCTTATCCTCCATTGAGTGCCTTGGGTGCTGCTGCTACCGGTTCTAAATTAGGTATGGACCTCTGGCTGGCGAGTTTAGCTCTTTTTGTGGTCTCTACATTATTAGGTGGTTTGAACTATGTATCCACTATTTTGAACATGCGTACCAAAGGCATGAGCATGACGCGTATGCCACTAACTATCTGGGCCTTGTTCTTTACAGCTATCCTGGGTATCCTTTCTTTCCCGGTTCTGTTCTCAGGTTTTATCCTCTTATTGTTTGACCGCAACCTGGGTACTTCTTTTTACCTGAGTGATATTGTTATCAATGGTCAGATATTACCTAACGAAGGTGGTAGTGCCATTCTTTACCAGCATCTTTTCTGGTTCCTGGGTCACCCAGAGGTTTACATTGTAATTCTGCCGGCGATGGGTCTGGTGTCCGAAGTTATGAGTATCAATGCCCGCAAGCCAATCTTCGGTTATATGGCTATGATCGGGTCACTATTTGCCATCACGGTTCTTGCCTTGCTGGTGTGGGCTCACCACATGTTTGTATCCGGTATGAACCCATTCCTGGGAGCCTTCTTTGTACTCCTGACGCTTCTGATTGCCATTCCATCAGCTATTAAGGTGTTCAACTGGCTTACCACTTTATGGAAAGGTAACATCCGCTTTACACCGGCCATGCTGTTCTGTATTGGCTTTGTAAGTATGTTTATCTCTGGTGGTTTAACAGGTATATGGCTGGGTAACTCTACCATTGACATGCACCTGCACGATACGTATTTCATTATTGCCCACTTTCACCTGGTGATGGGTGTGGCTGCCTTCTTTGGCATGTTTGCCGGTATTTACCATTGGTTTCCCAAAATGTTTGGTCGCCACATGAATAATACTTTAGGTTACATTCACTTCTGGGGTACAATGATTGGTGCTTACCTTATTTTCTGGCCTATGCACTACCAGGGTATGGCGGGTGTACCAAGGCGTTATCTTGATTTCAGCTTATGGACTTCGTTCAACCAGTTTAACGATTTGAATAAGTTTATTACTATCGTTACAGTTATATTATTCTTTTTACAGTTCCTGTTTGTGTTCAACTATTTTTATTCCATGTTCAAAGGAAGAAAAGTAAGAACGGCCAACCCTTGGGGTGCAACTACACTGGAATGGACAACACCTATCAATCCCGGACATGGTAACTGGGTGGGTGAAATTCCGGAAGTACACCGCTGGGCTTATGATTACAGCAAAGATGGCCGTGAATATGTGCCACAGACAGAACCTGTTAATCCTAACGAATCTAAACATTAAAATAGCTTTTTGAAATAATGCAGCTGCCTTTAGCAGTTGCAGCAGATTGGAATGAATAAACAGGCAAAAGCACCAGAGAACAACAACAGGCTGAAAGATTACCTTCAGCTTACCAAGCCTTCGTTGAACATCATGGTGGTTTTTTCCAGTGTCATCAGCTACCTGCTGGCACCTAATGTGGTGGAGTACAACTGGAAAATGATCCTGTTACTTTTTATCGGTGGATTTTTGGTTACAGGCAGCGCCAATGCCATAAATCAAACCGTAGAAAAGGAAACAGATGCCATGATGAAGCGTACATCAAAAAGGCCGGTGGCGTCCGGTAGAATGTCGGTAACAGAAGGCTGGGCCTTTGCCATCATCACTGGTTTGGCGGGTGTTATTACGCTGGGGTATTTTTTCAACTGGCTGAGTGCGGGTGTAGCGGCTTTTAGTTTGTTCCTGTATGCATTTGTGTATACACCGCTGAAAAGGAAAAATGCCATTGCTGTTTTTGTAGGCGCTTTTCCGGGCGCGCTGCCTTGCCTGATTGGCTGGACGGCCGCAACAGGAATGTTTATGCCTTTTGAAACAATGGTGGTAGATGGGCAAACCTATTCAAACTTGGGAGGCTGGATCTTGTTTGTCATTCAGTTTTTATGGCAGTTCCCGCATTTCTGGGCTATTGCATGGGTGGCGCACAAAGATTACAGCACGGCAGGTTTCAAGCTTTTGCCAAGCGAGGCCGGACCTACCAAGTTCACCGCGTTGCAAACCATTATTTATTCCTTTTTGCTATTGCCGGTGGGCTTTTTGCCTTACACCATTAATATGGCCGGTCCGGTAGGTATAGCCGTGGTAACACTGGCCAACCTGTTTTTGATAATGCAGTGCATCAGGCTGTACATTAATATGGATGTAAAGTCGGCAAGGCGCGTAATGTTCAGCAGCTATTTGCATTTGCCGGTGGTGTTGCTGGCATTGCTGGCAGATAAAATGTAGCCGTTCTTTTAAAAGGAAAATGAGACGTTTTGAAATTGTGAGAAATGAAAGTTGTGATAAATATTAAAAGGAAAAAGAGACGTTTCAATTAAAAAGAATGAGCAGATTAAAAGGGAAAAGAGACATTATTTTAAATATAAATAAAGTGTGATGGACGTGGTGCAGACACAACAAAGAAATAAGATTCATCCCCACAAGTTTACCTTGTGGATAGCCATAGCAAGCATTGTAATGATGTTTGCCGGCCTTACCAGTGCCTATATTGTAAAAAGCAGTACGGCAAGTTGGGAAGTGATACAAAAGCCCGTTGAATTCTGGTATTCAACAGCTGCCATTATTTTGAGCAGCATTACAGTGCAGATGGCCTTGAGGGCTTTTAAGCAGCGGGAAATGAAGAACTACCGTTTGCTGATGGCGATAACTGTAGTGCTGGGTATTGTTTTTTTAGCATTGCAGTGGAGTGCGTTTAACTGGATGTGGGACAATGGCGTGCGCTTTAAAGGAGCCAGCCAGGGACAGTTCTTATACATTATTGCAGGCCTGCACGGCTTGCACGTAATAGGTGGCATTATTGCTTTGATCATAATGACGGCAAAAGCATTTTTTGGTAAAACCAAAAGCTACAATTCCGTACCGGTAGAAGTAGTAAGTTCTTACTGGCATTTTGTAGACTTACTTTGGATTTACCTGCTGGTGTTTTTTATTTATTTAGGCTAACGAAAATTCAGATATAAAATTTATTTATGGCAACAACTGCTGTTGGAACAGGAACTAAATGGTGGGCAGGAGGTAGAAGCCCATTCAATGTGGAATATGGAAAGGTAATGATGTGGTACTTTTTGATGAGTGACACCTTTACTTTTGGCGCATTTTTGATTTCGTATGGTACCATTCGTTTTTCTCAAAACTACTGGCCTCAACCCGATGCTGTATTTAATGCATTCCCGGGTGCCGGTCATGCCAATCTGCCCCTGGCTTTTGTAAGCTTAATGACCTTTATCCTCATCATGAGTTCGGTTACCATGGTACTGTCAGTTCATGAAGGACATCATGGTAATAAAAAAGGTGTATTGAAATGGCTGGGTTGGACCATTGTTGGCGGTTTTGCCTTTTTGGCTTGCCAGGCCTGGGAGTGGACGCACCTTATCACCGGTCAGCATGCCGTATTAAACAATGGCCAGCTGGAAGTGATTGGTACTACCGTTACACAAAACCCCTGGGGCAACCTGGTAGGCGGTAATGCAGCCATGCAGGCATTGAGTGCTACCTCGCACGAAAACCTGGTATCGCTGGTGCATATGCAAAATCACGATATGACCATTCAGCAGCTTTCGGCTATGACCGATCAGCAGTTAAGAGGCATGATTAATGTGTCCGACCTGCATGTACGCGAAATGGGTCCGGTAGCATTTGGGGGTTTCTTTTTCGGCATAACCGGCTTTCATGGTTTCCACGTATTCTCAGGTGTTGTTATCAATATCATTATGTACATTATGGCGCAAAAGAATGTATTTGAAAGAAGAGGCCATTACCTGATGATAGAAAAAGCCGGCTTGTACTGGCACTTTGTAGACCTGGTATGGGTATTTGTGTTCCTGTGTTTTTATCTAATTTAAAAGGCTTTTTAAACGTTTTATATAATGCAACATTCTCAAGATACATCATCAGAAATTACGTACCACCACGAGCCATCGGGCAGCACCAAGCGCATCTGGAAAACCTTTTGGATTTTACTGGGTATAACCATTGTAGAACTTTTGCTGGGTTTATTAATCTTTATGGCAGATATGCCGGCTTGGGTGGTGTTATTTGTAAAAGGTGTAATAGTTATTCTTACCCTGGCTAAAGCCTTTTATATAGCAGGCATTTTTATGCACCTGGGCGATGAGATCCGCAATTTCATTATGACCATTGTGGTGCCGCTGTTTCTTTTCATCTGGTTTATTGCCGCCTTTATTTGGGATGGCAGTGCCTACCGCGCCAACAGAAACAGGTACGATACCTATTATAAAGAAACAACAATGGAGCAACCGGTAAATGCTGCCGACACCGCACGCAGTCCGTTTGACTAACAAGTATTGTTAAAATCATAAAAACGAAACCACTGTCAGCCTACTTTTGCGGACAGTGGTTTTTTAATTTATATGCAGTGAATAAATCAGCAATTTTTGGCCTTGTTATCGCGCTAATGTTGCCCCTGGCCGGTTATTTCTTTTTAAAAGCAAAAACAAGCAATAATGTAGTGGTACCTCGCCATTACATATACGATTCTGTAATTGAAAAAACAGAAGATGGCAAACGCATTACCGACACCTTGTGGCATACCATTCCCGAGTTTTCGCTTACCAACCAGCTGGGCCGGCAGGTAGGCTGGGCCGACCTGGAAGGAAAAGTGGTAGTGGCTGATTTCTTTTTTACACGCTGCCCCACCATTTGCCCGCAGCTTACGCGCAACATGAAGCGCATGCAGACAGGCATCAGCAATGCACAGCGCGTGGGCAGCACGCAGGCCGATTTTGTACACTTTCTTTCCTTTAGCGTAGACCCCGAAAGAGACAGCGTGGAAGCCTTAAAAGCATGGGCCGACCGCTTTGAAATAGACCCGCAAAACTGGTGGTTGCTCACCGGACCTAAGAAAGAAATTTACGACCTATCCATTGAACATATGAAGCTGGGATTGGTTGATGGTGAAGGCATCGACACGTCATTCTTTCACACCGACTTTATGGTGCTGATAGATAAGAACCGGAACATTCGCGGTTATTATCATGGCCTGGATACAGCAGAAATAGGCCGCCTTTCGCGCGATATTGTGCTGTTGAAACTGGAGAAAGACCCGGGGCGCAAAAAGTTTTACGAAGGAAAGCTGGAGATGCTGGCCGTGGTATTTTTAGTAACCATAATGGGCCTGGCCCTTTTCGTGTTTTTTTTAAAAAAACAAAAAAGATAAAATAGAAATGTCGATCACGCTTACAAAAAATGATAAAAGAGCGCGCACACTTATATTACTGGTATCAGCAGTTGTGTTTGCCGCCATTGTGGCGCTAGGGAGGGTAAAGCTGGATGTGGAGCTGCCCTTCAGCGAGCGCATTTTTGCCAGGCTCAATGCTATTATAAATACCACCGTGGCCATATTGTTAGTAGCAGGATTGGTAACCGCTAAGAACCGCCAGTACCAAACGCATAAAAAAATTATGCTGTCGGCCATGGGCTTGTCGCTCCTGTTTTTAATTTCTTACATCTGCCACCACCTGTTTGCCGGCGAAACCTCGTTTGGTGGTGAAGGCACCATCCGCTATGTGTATTATTTTATTCTCATTACACACATCATACTGGCGGCGGTTATTCTTCCTTTTATATTGTTTACGGCCTACCGTGCCCTGATTGGTGAAAACGAGCGACACCGCAAACTGGCAAAGATTACCTGGCCCATCTGGTTTTATGTGGCGGTAACCGGCCCTGTAGTGTACCTGCTCATCAGCCCCTATTATTCGTAAAAGGAAATAGAAACATTTTTTAGTCAGTTGATAAGTTGACAGGTTAACAAGTTGATAAGTATGTTA
>CBDTUH010000072.1:0-12507 GCA_965363375.1 uncultured bacterium | reverse complement strand
TACGCTGACTGACCAATTCTTCTGCCAGTTTAAAAAACAAGTGGTAATCTTTATAAGGTGTATAAGAGCCTACCATGATTACCGCATAAAGCGTTTCAATGCCAAATTCTTTTTTTACGCTTTCTTTTGCAGGCAACTGTTCAAACCTATCGAGGTTCATACCGTTATAAATGACCTTGTATCTTTTTTGGGGCGGCCTGTAGGTAGAGATGCCGGCTTGTGAGTTGGAAAGTATGACTTGAGAGAAATAAAAATTCAACTGGTCAATAAACCTGGAAGCTGAAAATTTGTAATGCTGCGCAGGTAAGCCGGCTATCTGACTGTTTACCAAGGACCGCTTTTGAAACACCACGGTTGGCAAACTATAAAAGGTTTGTATACGCCCCCAAGTATGTATTACGTGTGGTTTAAATTGCCGGCATACGTTGTAAAACTGCATAAAAACCGAAAACAGGTCTTTTTTCGAGTTCTTTTTCATGATTTGAAAAGGTATGCCTAATTCAAAAAAAGTGGGATAGTGAATTTCATTTTTAGTCATCACCAGCAGCATGTCATAGCGGTTTTCTTTTTTCAGAAACGTAAGCAATTCTATAAGCCGCCGTTCTTTGCCACCAGAGCGCAGGCTGCCAATAAAGAAAACAATGCGTATGTTGTTAGTATTTGTTGGCATAAACGGGTTGGCTTTTATTTCCTTCAGGTTTTTTCAGATAAAAAGATTGCTGCAGCCATTTTTGCACGGCCTGGTGTGGCTGTAAAGAATATTGCTGAACAAGGGTTTCAATCCAAAGCGGATGAATTCCTTTTATTATTACCGGTACAAAACGAAAGCCGACCAGTTCTGCCATTCGGATACGATGGTTGCCGCCGCAGCCAATACATAATTTTCCTGACCGCGTTACATATATTTCTATTTCCCATTCATTCAACTTTCCCTGTTCTTTTTGGGTGAGAAAACCGTGTTTTTGCATGGAATGATATGCCGCCTGCAGCCTGTTGAAGTAACCATGGATGTCTTCAATTGAATGAAGCACCTTGAAATGTTTGGAAAGCCTTTTTTCCTTCAGACAGTTTATCATGCTTTTGTATTGTGGCGACAATTGATAGTCTTTCCCAAAGAGGAAAATAGAACGTATGGTTTCGTGTATATCCCAGCATCTAGTCGTTTGGGGCAATTCTTCAAATACAGATACATAAGGATAAATCACTTGGGTGTCCCAATTTCCGGGAAAACTTAGTTTCCCTTTTTTGTTGCTTACCAAACCCTGGTATTCTATTTTAGAAAGTTCCACCCAAAAAACCTGTGGGTCTATCAATGCCGGCAGCAGGTCAATCTTTCGCTGCAGATCCACTTGCAGGTTTTGCAATCCGCCGTAAGCAATGGCATAGGGTAAGCGGTTGGAATAGGTACGAAAACGTATCATTTTCTTTTTAAGACCAAAAGGGATAGCGCCATGAATTATTTTATATTTGATATAGTTCATAAAACTTCAGAAAGAATTTTAAAGGGTTTTTAAATTATTGCAGCACACTTTTCTGCACCAGTGCCTCATCATATTCCATATAAGCTACCTCCTCTTGTTGGCGTGTAATGGCCAAATTGCATACAAGAAAAAGCATCAACATGGCATCTGTCTGTGTATAACGGCCGGTAATGGTATAAACCACAAAAACAATAAAACAAAAACATACTGTCAGTAGCTGCCCGCGTGTTCTGCAGGCGCCTAAAGCTTTATAAAATGCCGCAGCCATCATCATCAGGTACAGAAATAAGCCAATTAGACCGCTTGAATGCGCAATGGAAGTCAGGTCGGCATGCAAGGTCCTGTCTTCAAACTTTCCTTCGCCGTAGTTGCCGGCGCTATTGAACAATCCGTACCCAAACCAAGGACTATACTTGTTTAACACAAACATGTCCTTATAAATCATTTCATATTCTGTAAATCGCTTTTCTTCTTCAAATTCTCTTTCATCCAGTTTGCGCATTTCATAGCGTTCCTTGAAAACAAGAGAAAAGTCGGATTTTATATACACTACAGTTCCGATCAGGGCGGCAATGAGCATGTAAAGGGTTACTTTTCCAATGTTTCGCTGGTTCATTACAGTAAAAAAAGCAAACACCACACTTAAGCCACTTACCAGCATGGCTGAGCGTCGAAGGGTGAGCATAACAAAAGCCAGCGCCACAATGTAAAGAGCCAGTATCAGCCAGTTGTTTTTCTTCAGGATGGATAAAAGCACCACAAAAAGCGCAATACCAATAACATTGAAATCGGTATAACCCAGGTTTCCATAAAGCACGCCGCTGTTGATGCCGTACATAGATTGTGGATTGTACTTGGTAACCGTAGACAAAACTGCATTGGCAACAAAAACCAATAATACAAGTATGGCGCTCCTGCTTAATTCGGCAAAAACCTGTTCGTAAGTGTAATGTTTATAAATAAGATTGATAAGCGGAATAGAAATAAAAAGCAATAAAACCGAAAACACATGGCTGTACTTGATTCCGGCTGCAGCAGCGGTAAGTAAGATCAGAAAGTAAAATATCAACAGCACAGACCATACATTCTGCGAAAGCAGGTCGGACCTTTTATTAAAAACGGAAAGCACTTGCAAGCCCGTCAATGCATAAAAAACACCGATAGGCAGTACAGGGGTAATAATGGTAAAGATGAAAAACAAGGCGGGCAGGTATACAAAGCCTAATTCCTTTTTATAAATCTGCAGATAAATGGCAAAGCCATATAAAAACAATTCAAGAGTAAGGAAAAAAATGTTCATCAGCATTGCGTTTATAAGCTAAAGAAAATAATCAGGTCGGAATATTAAGAAATGGAACTGGCCACTTTTCTAAAGGATGAAGAAAAGATTTTAAACCTTTTATAAGCCGGTGATAAGCTTCGTACCAGCTCTACTCCTTTCAAGGGCAGCCGGTTCAGCAGGTACAATTTGTACCATTTTCTTTTAAACAAAGCCGTGTAATGTGTTTGCTTTTCTATACGCCTGCTTTCCTCCCGGTTCAAATAATGCGCATATCGAATGCCTTTTGCAATGGCCTTTCTGGCTACAAATTCATTGCGGTAAAAATCTCCTTCGGCATATAGGTCAAACCAAGACTCCCTGCAAGTGTCTAATTTCCCAAACCTTTTGATTGTAGTTTGCAGATCGGTATGATATACGGCCAATACTTTTGGTGTAAACGCAACAGGGAATAAAGTGGCAATCTTAGCCCAGGCAAAATCATCTTCTCCGCCAATCATCCCTACAGGAAAGCCACCTGCTTTTAAAATGGCGCTTTTTTTTATAACCGTTGCTGATGTCCAGGGTACCAGGTGCTTCAGTTTGGTTTTAAAGAAATTTTCAATAATGCCTTCAGGAAGCGTGATGCCATAAATGGTTTCTTTTTTTAGTTTTATTTTTTTATACGCGGCAGCATAGAGCCCGCAAGAAGGAAACTTTTCAATCAGCTTGTTGATCTCTTCCAGGTAGTTCGGCATCCAGATATCATCAGCATCCAACAAACCTATATTTTCGCTTTTAGAATGTTGAATTCCATAATTACGTGCGTCAGAAACACCGCCATTTTCTTTTCTGTATATTTTTATACGTGCATCTTCAAATTCAGCAGCTTTACGCACGCTGTCATCTGTTGAGCCATCGTCTACAATCAGCAATTCAAAATCTGTAAAGGTTTGTGCCAATACCGACCTGATGGAGGCATCAATAGTGGCTGATTTATTATACAAGGGTATTATGATGCTGAATTTTGGATTTTGAGAATTCATCCAATAAATTTTTTAAAATCGTTAGGTATTTTTTTCCTGTTTTTTTGTAGGCTTCATCAGTGGATTTTGTTTGAGCCAACTCCCCGGATATACGGCTGATAGCATATGCTAATCTTAGTTGATGGGTTGTGGTTTCATATCTAAGTGCCAGGCTTAGCAACCAGTCATGTTCGGTTGTAATGGTATTGGTCCAGCTTTCCCTTTTCTTGCTGCACAAATTGTAGTTATGAAAGTGTATATAGTCTGTAACAAAGCTTCCGCTTTCGGAAAACATGCTCCAATCAATGATCTTGAATTCATCATGCAGATTGATGATGTTATGAATATGCAGATCGCCGTGAGCGCTTGTTACCGGCAGTTGCAAATGCTGCATCATTTCTTCAGCCAGATTCATTTGGGCTATTGACAGGCAATTAATTTTTTTCAAAACACTCACATCCAAAACTTCATTACCGGGTTTAAAAGGAAAAAGAGACGTTTGGTCGAGCTTGGATTCTATAAAAAGATGTAATTGGTTGTAATCTTCTTTTAGTACCGGCTTGCCTGTTTGCATTCTCAGGTAAAAGCGCCCCGGCTTTACTTCCAGTATATGTTCTTTCCAAAAACTACTTTGCATTGCCTTTTGATTACCATTGGCTTCTGCGCTCTTGGATGACTGATTGTTGATGGGAAAAAACTTATAGGTACTTTTTCGTCCCTGGTAAATAAGCGGCTTTTGCTTCCATAGCCTTCCTGAAACGTCTTCAATTCCTTTTAAACGTTTATTGGTTAGTTGCGAGTATATTTTTGCAAGGTCTTTGTGAAGAAGTATTGTATAAACCAAACCTCCGGTGAGTAGCCCTTTCAATAAATCTATGTATGGATTTAAGCTTATGATTGAAACCAGTTCTATCATCCCAAGCATGACCGCTGCGGTCAATACCGGTTTTCTAAGTGTAACAAAAACTTCTTTGTTCGTAAGGCCAATATATTTTTTCATGAAATGATGAAAAGTGAGCCTCGATACGGTGTAATGCACGCAAACGGCATAAGCTACGCCTTGCAAACCAAAATATTGAAGTCCCAGGTACATTAGCGGCAAGGCTACTAAAAAGGTGTTGGTGATGTTCAAATAAAAACTGACGGATACCTTACCGATGCTTTTAAGTACTTCTGCCGGAGTGCCGGAAATCGCAAAGATCATGGAAGCAATGGCCAGGATGCGAAGTGGAGCCGCTGCTTCAATCCATTTTGCGCCAAAGGCTACTAAAAGTATTTCTTCCGGCATGGCTATCAGCATAACGGAAACAGGGAAAGTGACCACCGCAGTCAGACGCATCACCTTTAGGTAATATTCTTTTATTTTCTTTTTGTCATCTTGCAGCTTGCTGTATACCGGAAAAAAAACTTTGTTGAAAATAGAATACAATTGTGATCGAAGCGTTTCGGAAAGCGTAAATGCTAATGTATAAACGCCCAGCAAATAAGTACTTGCCAATTTTCCGATTATAATATAATCCAGGTTGTTTCTTATATAAAAAAGTATGGCATTGGTTTGGGTAAAAAAACTATATCCCGCCAATTCTTTTAAAGTAGAAGGTTGAAAAACAAATGACGGCCGCCAGCCCACCTTAAGCCAATAGGAAAAGAAAATAATACCTGAACCTACTACCGACTTGGCAACAAGGCTCCACACCCCAAAGTTTAAAAAGGCCATTGTGATAGCTACAACCGAACTGATGGCGGTGCCTGCGTAAGTGATACGAACCAGGTTCTTAAAATTGAGTTGCTTTGTAAGTATCACCCGGGGCACGATGCTTAAAATATTAAAGAACAGGTAAAAGCTTAATGCATTCAAAACAGGTACCAGACGCGGCTCGTTATAAAACCGGGCACCTAATGGCGAAATGAACAGGAAGAATAATACTACAAAAAGACCTGCCAGGAACAACAAATACCAAAAGGCACTCGAATAACGTATCTGTGTTTTTTCATCTTCTTTCTTTTGCACCAGGGCATTAAAAAGTCCCATATCGGAAAAAATACTCAGGAAACCGGTAATGATGAGGGCCATACCCACAACACCAAAGGCTTCGGGTAACAGGAGTCTTGCAAGAACCAGTTTTACCATAAAATCAGTACCGCGGGTACCAATTACGCTCAAGGCATTCCATTTAATGCCCGATGCCACTTTTGAATGAATCTTTTCTGCCATTGTATCTAGAGCCTAATTATTGAAGTCGTGCTGTCAAAAGGTTTTCGTATACCTTATTATTCTTATAGATTTCCGAAAGTATCAGGTCGCTGGCTTCTGTTACGGAAAGTTTGGAGGTGTCTATGCTGATGTACTGCCCATCAGAAACTTTATCCGCAACCATCCGGAACTTTTCTGCATCTTTCATACTGCGTTCCGGAGAGTATTCCAAAGGCTTTCTTTTTTTGAGAACTTCCTGGTCGGCATGCAGGTAAAAAACCAGGTCTGGCCGGGGCAAAATGGTTTTATACAATAACGACTTTCCTGTTCCCTTTTCAAGAAAAACTTTGCCCGGAATCCTGTCAATCAGCACAACAGAATATTTTGACTTTGCTTTTACCGGCACAATACGCAGCAAGAATTCAACTGGTAAAAAAAAGTAGGATTTAAAAATACCGGCTAATTTATTAAGCACTCTATTGCGGGTCTTCCAGTTTATAAGTTTTTTCATCTTAGCCGAAGTCCAGCCCTGCTCTCCTGTGCCGAGGTAAAGCTGCTTATTTTTCAATACAAGTTTTTCTTTCACTGCTTTTATTAAAGTGCTTTTACCACTACCATCCGTACCCAGGAAAAGCACTTTGGCACCCCAGCCTATATTGTATGCCTTTTTACGACGTACCATTTTTTTATGTTCAGTCATAAAATAAGGTTGCAATATTTCCTGCAGCACTTGTGTTTTACTGGGAAAGCATTCCTCCAGCCATTTCTGCATCTGGTATACTTCGTGTGGCAACGAATGATATTCCTGCTCCAGTTCGTTGATGTAACCTGCCAGATAAGATTTGTGTTTTGTTTCCAGTTTCCCCCTTTCTTTATATGCCAGGTGCGCGGCATATAGCATTACGGCATCGTAAGCAGATGGCCGGCGCATGTTTTGGCTATTAAGGTAACTATGCTTTGAAGCTTCTTCGGTATAATAATAATTTTGACATTCATGCGGTGCTGAAACAAACGAAAGCTCAAATTTCACATCCAGGTAAATGTTGCTCAATGGCGATAGAAAAAAATGGTGGTTGATATGATGGGCCGGCTCTTTTCTTTTGTACCATCCCAGCTCATATATGATTTTTTCAAACGCTATTCTACTTTTAGCATCCACATAAAGGTCAATATCACGCGATCTTAAATCCCCATTAAAGTCGGTTAGCAAAAAATATTGAATGTCACTATTATTCAGGCAACTGAATAGGTTAACTAATGCTTTGTTCATCTGGCGTAAGATTAATGGATATCAAAAACGGGAATTCGGTTAAAAGGAAAATGAGAAGTTATAAGGCTGCGCCACACTCAGTCACAAGCTACTTTTGTGGTGAATAATTTTACAGACTATCAATTCGCCTTTTTAGGTAGTTGATAATCTTTTTCCTGGTTCTATGGTTTCGGATTCAATGGTGTTACGGAGTGGTTTACCGGTTTTTGAAGGAGTTGTGTAATAATAGGGTTAAAAGGATTTTGAGACGTTTTACTTTTCAAACCAATGCGTTCTCGCTAATCAGTTCCACATCTCCCTTATTTACTTCAACTGTCATAATATAACCTAGCGATGGAAGCAGCACCTTCACGTGTTTGCTTTTTACCATCATGATTTTTCCTTTATTTTCCATCAAAGGCCCACGCAGGATGCGTACGTTATCGTTTATTTTAATGTTGGTTTTTTCAATTTCAATAATGGTATGATAGTTTAAAAAGTTCCTTATCAATTCTATCTCACTTTCTTTGATGATAGCTGCTTTTCCCTGCCAATTCACTACGTTAACCACACCATCTGCCTGTTTGACTACGGCTAGTTCCTTTTCGGTTGCTTTTACAAAAACATAAGAGCTGAATAAGGGTTCACTAACCAGCTTTTTCCGGTCGCTCCATTGTCTCATCACCTGGTGTAAGGGACAATAAGCTTCATACCGCTTTTGTTCTATCATGGCTGCCACTTTTTTTTCCCAACGTGGCCGGGTATACAGCGCATACCAGTTTTTGGTTGATATAATTGTTTCCATTTCTTCCGGTTAGCTTACTTACTATTTCTTAAACATTTAAAAACGTCTGTTTTTCCTTTTGTAACTAAAAAAGTTTAGGCAGTTATTCTACGACGTTTTGCTTTTTGATCACCTTTAAAAATATACCCGTATCCGTACCCATATCCGTAAAAGTTTTTGTTGAATCCTCTTGGCTGAATGCCATTAAATACAATAGCGGCATTTTTAAGGTGGTTGATTTTGTTATTCTCATCCAGGCGCTGTATGAAGATCTTCGGAGTATGGTTGTGTCTGACTACATATAACGTAGCATCACAGTTAGCGGAAAGCACATAAGCATCTGAAACAGGCATTATAGGCGGTGCATCCAGTATAATATAATCGAAATGTTGGTTCAGATTGTTGAGCAATTCCTCCATCCTGCCATTTACAATCAACTCTGATGGATTGATGGGCAGCGGGCCAGAAGGAATTACAAACAAGTTCGGACTTTGGTGCGTTGATTTGATAATTTCTTCCATTTCCTTTTCGCCGCGTAAATAATCTGAAAGCCCGGTTTCGCTGTTTACATTCATGTCCATACTTAAAGACGGATTGATCATGTCCGCTTCAACGATCACCACTTTTTTACCGGTAAGTGCTACGCTGATTCCCAGGTTCGTTGTGATAAAACTCTTTCCTTCACCGGAAATGCTGGATGTGACAAGGATGCGCTTTCGTTTAGAATCAAGACCCATAAATGTAAAAGCAGTTCTGAGTTTTCGAAATTGTTCTGCCGTAAGGTTATTATTACCTTCTTCAATCACAATAGGTCCAACATTAGGCTCCTGGAAAATTTCAGCTATTATTGGCAGTGCCGTCAGTTTTTCCACCTCCTGGCGGAAGAGAATTTTACGGTTCATTACCTCTTTAAATGCCAGGAACATCACACTTAATGCAATGGCAATAAATATAGCCAACAGGTAAATGATTTTGTCGCTCAGGCTAACAGGAGCAATGCTGGATTGCGCCTTGTTTACAATTCGGCTGTCTACCACACTGGAAGCGCTCGAAAGCGCGGCTTCTTCACGTTTTTGAAGTAAAAAGCTATATATATCTTGTTTGGTAGCCTGGTCGCGGCTAATCTCCAACAATTCTCGTTCTTTGGATGGTATGGATTGCAGCACTGATGAATAAGAGCCATTTGTAGCCACTATATTCCGCTTACTGGCCATAAGGCTGCTTCTTTGGTTGCGGATATTTTCAAGTATGCCAGGTTTTATTTTATTGATCTGGTCATCTATGGAAAGCATGATTGGGTTGTTCTCGGCAGTTGTTTTTTTCAACCGTTCCTGTTCCAGTTCTGCTTTATACAATAGTTCCAGCAATTGGGTCAATACAGGGTCATCAACACCCAATGTAGAAGGAACAATACTACCGCTTCTTTCTTTAGAGGTAACATATCTTTCCACCTGGTTAAGAATAGCCATCTGCATATTTATACTTCCTAATTTCTGATCGTTCTCACTTACATTCTCCATAAAAAGCCGGCCTTGCATTCCAATATCGATTGCATTTCTGCTTGATTTAAAACTTTGAATTTTTTTCTCAATCTGTCCCAATTCACCGCCCATCACGTTTAATCTGCCATCAATAAACGCCAGCGTATTGGCAGCCATAGCATTCTTTGCTTCCAGCGATGATTGGTTGTAAACTTCCAGCAGCTCGTTCAGAATATTTTCGGACCGCTGAGGGCTTTGGCCAACAAGACTGATATTGATAACGGTGGAGAGTTTGCTGGTGGCTGCTACGGAAAGTTCACCCACCAGGCTTTGGGTTATATTTGATGGATTGGTCAGCGTTATGAAAAGGGGAAGATCTGTAGTGCCGGTCTGGAATGAGTTAGGCACAAACTGCAGCTCACCATAAATAGTTTTAATCCAGGTATGCAGCGGATATGGTTTACTATCCAGAAGTACTGTTTTGTTTTCTTCGTTGTAGCTAAAAGGTATCGTTACAGTTTCTCCCAGTTTCTCCGGATTTTTTGCCACCACGGTTACAGGCGAGGTCTCATAAGCAGAGCGGTCCACAAAGCGGTCTTTTTCATAAAGCTGCACATACAGGTTCAGTTTTTTCACCACAGTATCCATCAACGATCTTGACCGGAGCACTTCTATTTCGTTGTCCACAATTTTTTTAGTGGTTAATAGTTTGAAAGGCTCCATAGCCCTGGAGTCATCCACACCTTTAGATTCATCCTTTATGAGAAGGGAAGCTTTTGTTTCGTACAATGGTACCTTAAAATAATGCAGGTAAGCATAAGCCGCACCCGAGCAAAGCAACATCAAAAATAAAAACAGCGGCCAATAAGGCAGATACCGAAACAGCATTTTACTGAGAAAATTGCTATCGGTATTTTCTGTGGCTTTTAGGTTAGTTGGTTGCATATTGTACTTAATTTATAATGCGTGTAACAATGATGGCGGCAAACGATAAACCGCTCAACAATAAAGGCAGCCATTGTCTTGTATTACTGGCAGATGTTACTCTTGCTGCTGTTGGTTCTACATACACAATATCATTAGGTTTTAGGTGATAATAAGGAGAGGTTAGCAGTTCCTGGGAATTAAGATTTAACCTCTTGATTTCCTTTTTGTTACCCGTTTCCCGAATAATCATCACATTATCTCTTTTGCCATAAATCGTCAGGTCGCCGGCCAGGCCCAGGGCTTCCATCAGTGTTATTTTTTCGTTGGGAACGGTTATAACGGTAGGCTCTCCTACTTCTCCCAGAACGGTTACTTTAAAATTCAAGTGCCTTACATTTACGATCGGGTCAACCAGCAATTTTCTTTTTAACAACTGTTCGGTGATTTCTGCACGGAGTTGTGCCTTTGTAAAACCTCCGGCTTTGATGTTGCCCAGAATTGGAAATTGAATGTATCCATCCGGATTTACAAGGTAACCGGATGATTGTATGCTGCCGCCTCCTGATGGGGAATAATTGACATTTGAAATGTTTGGTGTATTGAAAATGATAGAGGCATCCGGGTTGAGGCTGCTAACCGATATGCTCAGTAGGTCATTTGCCTGGATGGGATATTCAAGGGATTGGAGTTGTGTAACTAATGTAGTATCGCCTTGACCTGAAAAATAGACCGCGTTCCTGGTGTTTACGCAGGAAGCAGTAGCAATAAGCAAAACCAATAGTAAAATGGAAATGGAACACCTAAGCAGTTTGTGCATACAGTATACATTATTAAAGGAATATTAATGTATTCGTCACACGATATTGAATAGTTTGGTTTCGATTGTAATACATTTCCAGGGGGAACAGGAGGAAGCTAAATAAGGAGGATTAATGTTAATCTTTATAAGGAGGACTTGTAATTACAGGGTAGCAGTAAAGTAATTAATGTAAATATAACATTCCTGTCGAAATTTCAAATTTTTTTTATATTATATTTTTTTGTAAAAATTATAGTTCAAATCAACCCAATCTTACAGGTTAATAAAAAATAAATATAATGTGTTTTTTCAAAAAAAAGGAATATTTTATTGTTTCAAATTGCACTCATTCACATAGTTATATAATAAAGTATCTTCCTTAAAAGGAAAAACAGACGTTTTAGGATTAGACGTTTTACAAGCTCTACACTTTATTAAAACGGGTCGGTCACATATTAGGATGGTTTCATCACATTTACTACATTTCCCCTTTCAATTTTGTTAGCATTGTGCTTTCAATTTTTACCAATGAAAGATTTTATCAGCAAGCCAGACAACTTTACCAAAATAGAATTTTGGGGCGTCACTACCATTTATGTTTTTTCTGTTTTCTTTCTTATCTCCCATTCGCTGAACTTAAGCCCAGCCCCTACTATCACCGGAAGTCAGGTAAGCCAATCGCCATTTGATTATTATTTTGTTTCAAAGCTCATTCACTATACGGTTCTTTACCTATCTTTTCTTTTACTGAATTTTCGGCTGGCACCAGAGCTTATCAAAAAAGAATCTCTTTGGCTTAATATAAGCCTGTTAATTATACTGTTCGTACTGATGGGGCTCATCTTTGGCGCATCATCAACTTTCCTTAAGTATTACATGATTTCTTCTTTCCGAACGGACAGGTCTACACACAATTTCCTGTTTCAACAAGGGTTTTTGTATGCAGCCTGGCTCATGCTTTTATATGGTTTTTACACCATTATAAAATATGCCGGAATTTATATGCTATCTCATTCAGAGGCCTTGCAATCGAGATTTAAAATTCTAACCCCCGGAAGCCTTGCCGCTTCCGTAGTTTGGATGATCATTCTATTTCTTATGATTGTTGGCGGTGCCGATCTTATTGCCATAGCGGTCTGGTCTGTTATTGTTCCGCATGCAATACTCTTATACGGTTATTCTTTTTATGCATTGATTCCAAAGGCTTTATCCCGCAAGCGTCCTTTTATCAGCTACCTGTTAAGGGTAGCCGGCATATTGCTGATAACAGCCTTTCCTTTAGGTTTTCTTGCATTTATTATTACCAACG
>CBDTUH010000071.1:0-12512 GCA_965363375.1 uncultured bacterium | reverse complement strand
CGCGGCGGCTGGGGCGGCGGCGGCAATTTTTCCGTAGGTACTCAAAACGGTATCAACCGCACCAATGCCTTTGGTATTAACTTTTCTGATGTGTGGGCGCAAAAAATGACCGTATCGGGTTCTTACTTTTTTAACCACAGCAACAATCCCACCAACCAGATATCAAACCGGCAGTATTTCCTCAGCTCGGTACCCAGCATTGCCGATACGGCGCTGCGCACCAGCAACAACTATAACCACCGCATTAATATGCGCATGGAGTACCGGATTGATTCGGCCAACCAACTGATTATTACACCCAACCTGAGTTTTCAAAGCAACAGTTCCAACAGCTCGGTGCATACCATTTCGTACACACCCAACAGCATTGTAAGCCGCACCATCAACGATGTGGTGAGCGAAACAAGAGGCTATAATTTGGGTAATAGCATTTTGTGGCGCCACTCTTTCCCCAGGCGCGGCCGCACGTTTTCAGTTAATTTAAATACCAGTTTTAACAAGCGCGATGGCGAAAGCATTACCGATTACAGCGAAACATCAACCCGCAGGGATACAGCGCAGCAGCGCCTTACCGACCGCTTTAATGATGGCTACAATCTGTCAAGTAATCTTGTTTACACAGAGCCTATTGGGCAAAAATCGCAGCTGCAACTGAACTACAATCCTTCTATTTCGCGCAGCCGCGGCGACCAGCAGGCCTTTGTGTTTGATGAAGATGAAAAGGAATATTCCCTTTTTGATACCAGCCTCTCTAACCGCGTTACCACCAATTACAACCGCCAGAACGCGGGTCTTTCGTACCGCCGCGGCGACCGCGATAACATGCTTTCATTTGGTGTGAACTATCAGCACGCCCGCCTCATGAGCGACCAAATTTTCCCGCGCAGCACATCGGTTAACCAAAGCTTCAGCAACCTGCTGCCCAATGCCATGTGGCGCGCTAAATTGAGCAACCGCAGCAACATCCGCCTGTTTTACCGTTCCAATACTAATGAACCTTCAGTAACGCAGCTGCAAGATGTAATTGACATCAGCAACCTGCCTTTTGTATCGGCCGGCAACCCCGATCTGAAGCAGCAAACATCGCACATACTTAGTACACGCTACAATTACACCAATGCTGCCAAAGGCATTTTATTTGTGGTTAACGTGTTTTTACAAAAAGCAGATAACTACATTACCAACGCTACGTTTATTCCTACGAAAGATTCCATCATTGGTAACAAAATAGTGCTACTGCCCGGCCAGCAACTGACCAAGCCGGTAAACCTGGATGGCTACACCAGCGCCCGCTCGTTTGTAACCTTTGCGGTGCCACTCAAGTTCATTAAATCGAACTTTAACCTCAATGCCGGATTTAATTACAGCCAGCAACCGGGCTTGATTAACAATGTACAAAGCGAATCGAAAAACTATACATACACTTTAGGTAGCGTGCTGGCCTCCAACGTAAGCCAGTATGTTGATTTTACTGTATCGTACTCGGCCAACTTTAACCAGGTAAAAAATGAGCTGCAAAAAAATGCGGATGATAAATATTTTTCGCACGTGGCGGGCCTGCAGTTGAATTTGCTCAGTAAAAACGGATGGCTGTTTCAAAACGAGTTGAACAATCAGATGTACAGCGGCCTGAGCGAAGGCTTTAACCAGAATTATTGGCTATGGAACATGAGTGTGGGCAAAAAGTTTTTGAAAGACCAGAAAGGCGACCTGCGCCTGAGCGTGTTTGACCTGCTGAAACAAAACCAAAGCATTACCAGAAACGTTACGGATGCCTACATTGAAGACGTACAGAACGTGGTGCTGCGCCAGTATTTTATGCTCACCTTTACTTACAACCTGCGCAACTGGGGCACCGCCGCCAGCCGTGGTGGTGGCGGCTTTAACCGTCAGGGTGGTGGTCCTCCCCGTTTTTAAGTAATAAAATTTTCCATAAAAAAACGTCTCCAATTCCTTTTAAATGGTAAAAGGAATTGGAGACGTTTTTTTATTTTATGTAATACGATTGAAGCTTTTTAACCCGCCCGAAAAATGTAAAAAGATAAACAGACGTATTGCTTTCTTCTTCTTTTTATTGCTTTTAAATACAAAACTTTTCTATCTACATGGAGATGCTGAAACGAGTTCAACATGACAGTGCTAAGATGTTTTTATCTGATAAATTTCAAAAGGAAAAAGAGACGTTTTTATTACCTGCTTTCAAATGGTAAAACCTCTCTTTTTCCTTTTAACAACAAACTAAAAACTACAGACTACAAACCAATTTCCGACAGCACTTTTTCAATGCGTTCTTTCACCGTTTCGTAAGGTGTAAAGCCTTGCGACAGCAAGTAAAATTTTGAATCGGTTACCTGCATTAAAACGGCCGGAAATCCTTTTACCTGCAACTGCTTTACCAGCGCAAAATCGTAGTAGGCTTTTTCGCGGTATTCGTCGTCTTTCAGCTTGGCGAAAAATTCTTCCTCAGGAATATTGTACTTAGGCAACAGGTGCCGGTAGGCTTCTTTGTCGGTTAAGTCGCGGCCTTCGTAGTTGAGGGCATATTGCAAATCAGCGGCAACATACACAGCCTGCTCGGGCACATAATCTTTAAAAATACTCAGCGCAATAGCTGGTGTGGTTGATTCAGGATGCCAGTCGCTCTCGCCGGGGTTGTTGATGTGCCACAAAAAATCTTCACCGAATTTAACACCTGACAATTGCTCTACATTTTTGTGTGCTTCGCTGATGTAGCCCGCCATCGCACCAATATGCTGCGGCGCTTCATCATCTATCATGCCGCCGGAAAGCACATCAAATTCAATCCTGTCTTTATATTCGTTGGCAATCTGAACCATCACTTTACTAAAACCATAACACCAGCCGCAATACGCATCGTAACAATAATAAATCGTAGGTTTCATCTTTTTTTCTTTTTGTTACTGCCAAGCATGGCAGTTCTGCAAAGTTGATGAAACGGCGTTAAATAAAATGTTATGATGCAAAACGATTGGTAGACTCCTAACAAAAACGTCTCTTTTTCCTTTTAATCCGGAAAGCCGCTCCCATCCAATCCCGGTATCAGGCGCAGCGCATTTTTGTAGTATACTTTTTTCAATACATCATCGCTTAACCCTAAACCATACATGCGCCAAAATGCATGGTATTTTTTGTGGTAAGGAAAGTATTCGTCTTCGGTTTCCAGCACGCGAAAGTAAGTGGCATATTCTTCAGGCACCCAACTGTCTTTACCAAACAAAATGCGGTCCTGGTACTTTTCGAAAAACGATTTGGCGGTGCGTGGCTGCCGGCCCAGTTCGGCTATGACGGCGCCAAACTCCACGTTCATGTTCGGGAACGAATCGAGCAATTTACCAAGGTGTGCCAAATCATTAGGGTACCAGCCAAAGTGTGCCGCAATAAATGTGGTTTTGGGATGTTTGCGGATAATGTTGTGCTGTTGTTGTATTAAATCTTCCCACGGTGCGGGGTTTGCTGCACTGCGTTTGCGGCCAGGGTGCGTAAGCAGCTCCAGCCAGCGCTCGTTGGCTTCATCGGGTTCCTGCCAAAACTGTTTGGGATCTGCGGTATGAATTAAAACCGGTATGCCCAGCTCGCCACACTTTTTCCAGATGGGATCTAGCCGCGCATCATCCACACGCAATAAATTGCCAGAAACATCTTTAAATGAATGACCCAGGTTTTTATAAATTTTTAAGCCCCGCGCGCCTGCCTTTACATCTGCTTCCAACTGCTGCACGGTTTTTTGCACCCAGTCTTTTTCACCCACACCTACAAACGATACATTGGTAAAAAGTACAATGCGGTTGGGTGTTGATCTGGCTACGTTTTGCACGGCATTTACCAAATACTGCGGCTCATTTATATCAAACACGCCATTGTTGTTGCGAAAGCCCCGGCCACTGAGGTTTACCATAATGCGCATGTTGAGAGAATCCATTTTTTGAAGTAAGGCCGTTATATCCTGGTTGGGCATGTTGCCCTGGTGGTTGTGCACATCAATAAAAGGAAATTTGGCCCTTGTTATTTTATGCTCCGGCACTACCAGCGAAGAAGGCGGATCGTAGGTTTCAAAATCAATACGGCCAGCGTTTAATTGTGCCGCAGCCCATGGCGTAAAAGTGAAAGAAATAATCAGCGCAAACAGTGCAGCTTTCATGCAGTGATGGTTTAGAAGTACAAATTATGCAATCCACAATTACTGCAGAAACCAATTATCAACCTTAACAAATTTGTTGTGAAAATTTCTGCGGTAAATATTCAAAAAAGCACAAATAAAAACGTCTCCAAATCCTTTTAAATGGAAAAGGATTTGGAGACGTTTTGTGCTGTTAAATTCTTAAAAGAAAAGAGAGACGTTTTTCTTTTTTTGTCAACTATTGCTGTAAATGTTTAATGCGCTTCCAGCCAGTTGGCACCCATGCCTACTTCGGCAATCACCGGAATGTTATTGGGCAGCTCCATGGCGGATTGCATACATTCCAAAATAACAGGTTTGATTTTTTCTGCTTCTTCTTTCAGCACGTCAAACACCAGTTCATCGTGCACCTGCAATACCATTTTCGAGCCAAAGCCGTGTTGTTTAAACGCTTCATCAATTTTTATCATCGCCAGCTTTATCATGTCGGCCGCGGTACCTTGTATGGGTGAATTGATGGCGTTGCGCTCTGCTAGACCACGCACGGTAAAGTTGGCCGAATTAATATCGCGCAGCCAGCGCTTGCGGCCCAGGATGGTTTGCACATAACCATTCTCGCGCGCAAAGTTGATGGTGTCATCCATATAGCGTGTAATGCCGGCAAATTCCTTTTTGTAGTTTTCAATAATTTCGCGCGCTTCGGTTTGTTTTACTTTCAGGTTTTGCGCCAGGCCAAAAGCACCCTGTCCGTACACAATTCCAAAGTTTACACTCTTGGCTTTGTAGCGCATTTCCTTTGTCACTTCGCTTTCGGGTACATTGTACACTTTGGCAGCGGTGGCGGTATGTACATCTTTACCATTTTTAAATGCTTCGCTCATGGCTTCGTCGCCGCTGATGGCGGCCACAATGCGCAACTCTATTTGCGAGTAGTCAGCACTTATCAACACATGAGCCTCATCGCGCGGAATAAAAGCTTTGCGAATTTCCCGGCCTCTATCCGTACGAATAGGAATGTTCTGCAGGTTAGGATTGTTGCTCGAGAGGCGGCCTGTAACGGCAATGGCCTGTGCAAAGGTGGTGTGTACGCGGCCTGTTCTTTCGTTAATCAGCAGCGGCAACGCATCAACGTATGTTGATTTTAACTTGGTGTATTCGCGGTAGGCTAAAATGTCGGCACATATGGAATGCTCATCGGCCAGCTTGCTCAGCACATCTTCGCCGGTGGCGTACTGGCCGGTTTTTGTTTTTTTGGCTTTGGGGTCCAGCTTTAATTTATCAAACAGCACTTCTCCCAATTGCTTTGGAGAGCCCAGGTTGAATTTTACGCCTGCAGTTTCATACACGCGTTCTTCGTGCACACGCGCTTCGGCTTCCAGTACTTTTGAATAATCGTTCAAAAAAGTTTCATCAATTTTTACACCTTCGTATTCCATACCTACCAGCACGGGCACCAGCGGCAGTTCTACTTTTTCAAACACATACTGAACTTCATTTTTTTGCAGCAACGGGTCAAATATGCTTTTGAATTGCAAGGTTACATCCGCATCTTCAGCAGCATAATCCACCACTTTTTCAGGCGGCACATCGCGCATGGTGCCCTGCCCTTTTCCTTTTTTACCAATCAGTTCTTCAATGTGTATGGGTTCGTAACCCAAATACTTTTCGCTTAGCCAATCCATATTATGCTTGCCCTCGGGCTCAATCACATAATGCGCCAGCAGCGTATCGTAGAGGGCGCCTTTTATTTCAGCACCATGCCATTTTAGCACCAGCAGATCATACTTGGTGTTGTGGCCAATCCAGGTTTTGCTTTTATCGTTAAACAAAGTTTCAAAACGTCCTAAAATCCTTTTGGCTTCTTCTTTGTTGGCGGGCACCGGCACGTACCAGCCGGTGTGCGGCTGCACGCTAAAACTCAAGCCTACCAGTTCGGCGGCGTTGGCATCTATACCGGTGGTTTCGGTATCAAAAGAAATTTTGGTGCTGGCATCCAGTGCTTCCAGCATTGCATTCCACTCGCTTTCGCTTTCTACCAATGTGTAATCATGCGGTGTGTTGGTTATGTTTTTGGTGGCTTGCGAGTAAGTAGCTTCATTTTCTTCTGCTGCATCGCCATTGCCATTATTTGAGGCTACGGCATTACCAAACAAATCTGTTTGTATGCCTGCTGTGGCGCGCTTGGCACCGGGTGCTTCGCCAAAATCATCGCCCAGCAAACGTCTGCCTACGGTTTTAAATTCCAGCTCTGTAAAAATTTCTTTTAGTATGTCTTTATTCCATTCTTTTAACCTGAAATCTTCTTCATGAAATTCCACCGGCACATCGGTAATAATGGTGGCCAGTTTTTTACTCATGATGGCGTCTTCTTTTCCTTTTCTAATTTTTTCGCCCAGCGCGCCTTTGATGCCCTCCGCATTTTCCAAAATATTTTCCAGCGAGCCGTATTCGGTTAAAAGCTTGCAGGCAGTTTTTTGTCCCACACCAGCAATACCGGGAATGTTATCCACTGCATCGCCCATCAAACCTAAAATATCAATCACCTGCGCTACGTTCTCAATACACCATTTATCGCACACTTCTTTGGGACCCATAATTTCCACATCGCCGCCCTGGTAGCCGGGTTTGTAAATCTTTACTTTATCGGTTACCAACTGACCATAATCTTTATCAGGCGTTACCATGTACACCTCGTAACCGAGGGCTTCGGCTTGTTTGCTCAAAGTTCCAATCACGTCGTCTGCTTCAAAACCTTCGCTTTCTATAATCGGTACATTCAGGCCTTGCAAAATGCGTTTGATATCGGGGATGGAGGCACTCAGGTCTTCCGGCGCTTCCTGTCGGTTGGCCTTGTAATCGGCAAAATCATTTACCCGGTCTGATGGCCGGCCACCTTCAAAACACACGGCCATGTGCGAAGGCTTCTGGTTGTTAATAAGTTCAATAATGGTATTGGTAAAGCCAAACTGGGCGTTGGTATTTTTTCCTTTGGAAGTGATGCGCGGTGCGCGGATGAGCGCATAATAAGCCCTGAAAATAAGGGCCATGGCATCCAGCAAAAACAACTTTTTCTCCATCAAACGAAGTTAAGTGATTCGGGTATAGAACAGAAAAGGATAAAGAAGTTGTCAATGGTGAATGGTGAATTGTCAATGAGGGAAATGTTGAGTTAAAAGGAAAAACAGACGTTTCTAATTCGTTATTTTGTTGCAATAAAAAACGTCTCAAAATCCTTTTACAATTTTTACTGTTAAAAGGATTTTGAGACGTTTTCACTTATCAACCAATCAACTTATCAACTATGCCTATGGCGTCTTCATGCCTTCCAGCTTTTTCTGCATGCTGAACATTTCGTCGCGCAGACGGGCGGCTTCCATAAAGTCCATATCGCGTGCCGCTTTTTCCATTTCTTTTTTGGTTTTGGCGATGGCTTTTTCCAGTTGCGGAATGGTGGTATAGCTGGCTTCGTCTTCCGCTGCCATGGTGGGAATTTCATCCAGTGCGTAGGGCGAATCGGGATCGTAGCCTTTAATATCCAGCACCGAGGTTTGCGCCATGATGGTTTCTTTGGATTTGGCTACCGAGCGCGGTGTAATGCCGTTGGCCAGGTTGTGTGCCAGTTGTTTTTCGCGGCGCCGATTGGTTTCATCAATGGTGCGCTGCATACTTTCCGTGATTTTATCGGCATAAAAAATCACCAGTCCTTCTACGTTTCGTGCGGCGCGGCCGGCCGTTTGTGTCAGGCTTCGTTCATTTCTTAAAAAACCTTCTTTGTCCGCATCCAGAATCGCCACCAACGACACTTCGGGCAAGTCCAAACCTTCGCGTAATAAGTTCACACCAACTAATACATCTATTTTACCTAAACGCAGGTCACGCAATATTTCAATTCGTTCTAAAGTTTCTACTTCGCTGTGGATGTATTTGGATTTGATGTCGATTTTCTTCAGGTACTTGTCCATTTCCTCGGCCATGCGCTTGGTGAGTGTAGTTACCAACACGCGGTCGCCTTTTTTAACACGCTTGTCAATTTCATCCAGCAAATCATCAATCTGGTTTACACTTGGTCGCACTTCAATAGGAGGTTCAATCAATCCTGTTGGCCGCACCACTTGCTCTACCACCACGCCACCGCTTTGCTCCAGTTCGTAATCGCCAGGCGTGGCACTTACATAAACCGTTTGGTTCAGCAGGCTTTCAAATTCATGAAAGTTTAAAGGGCGGTTGTCCAGCGCTGAGGGCAGACGAAAACCATAATCTACCAGCGTTAATTTCCGGCTCCGGTCGCCGCCGTACATACCACTTACCTGCGGAATGGTCTGGTGACTTTCATCTATCATGCACACAAAATCCTTGGGGAAATAATCGAGTAAACAGAAAGGTCGCGTACCCGGTTTTCTTCTATCAAAAAAGCGCGAATAGTTTTCTATACCGTTACAAAAACCAAGCTCGCGAATCATTTCCAAATCGTACTCCACGCGTTCTTTCAGTCGCTGCGCTTCAATAAATTTACCTACCGATTTAAAGTAATCTACCTGCGCTGCCATCTCGTCCTGAATTTCGTACATCACACTTTGCATAATGTCTTTGGGTGCTACGTACAGGTTGGCGGGGAAGATGGCGGCATTGTCTAATTTACCAATGCGTTTGTTGGTAGCCACATCAATGCTTTCAATTTCTTCTATCTCATCACCAAAAAAAGTAACGCGGTAACCAAAATCCACATAGGGCAAATTGATGTCCACCGTATCGCCTTTTACGCGGAAGGAACCGCGGTTAAATTCAATAGTCGTACGTGTATACAACGAATCTACAAGGTTGTGCAGAAAACCTTGCCTTGATAACTTTTCGCCTTTGCTTATGCGGATAATGCCGCTCTCGTAATCGGTAGGGTTACCCATACCATAAATACAACTTACCGATGCCACCACGATAATGTCTCTACGACCGGAAAGCAAACTGGTAGTGGCACGCAGGCGCAGCTTGTCCAGCTCCTCGTTAATGTTCAAATCTTTTTCAATGTAGGTATCGCTTACGGGCATGTACGCCTCAGGTTGGTAGTAGTCGTAGTACGATACAAAATACTCCACCGCGTTATCGGGAAAAAACTGCTTGAACTCGCCGTACAGCTGCGCCACTAGTGTTTTATTGTGCGTTAATACCAAGGTTGGTTTTTGCACATGCTGGATAACATTGGCCATGGTAAAGGTTTTACCGGAGCCGGTAACGCCTAGCAGCACTTGGTGTTTTTCACCGTCCAAAATGCCTTCCGTTAATTGCTGAATGGCAGAAGGCTGGTCGCCCGCAGGCTTGTATGGAGATTGTAATTTGAATGGCATGGGAGACTGCAAATTTACGCTACTGCACTCAATTTGCGGTGTTAAAGCTGGCGGCTAACACTTGCAACATTTTTTGTATTTTAACCCCAAATTAGCCTTATGAGAAAAACGTCTCTTTTTCTTTTTGCGCTGTTCAGCGCCACTTTTTTACATGCCCAAAACACTTTTAAAGCTGGTGATGAAGTAGAGGTGTTTAGCGCCGGCGAAGCCAAACATGGTGTGGTGGTAGGCCCTTACCAAAAAACCGATTATGGATATGGTGTATACAAGATTCACCTGGAAGGCGAAAAGTATTGCAACAATCATGTGCTGGATGGAAATGTGAACGCCAATTTTGTGCAAAAGCGTTTTCAACCCAGTGCTGCCGCGCGCTTTGCCGTGGGCAATGCCGTAGAAGTGCGCCGCTGGGATGGGAAAGTATATGGCGGAAAAGTGCTGGGTGCCGATGGCGAAAAATATGAAGTGCAGTACACCCGCGAAGGGGCACCTGCTAAAGAATGGTTTTACGCCACCAACATGCGCGCCTCGGGCGCTCAGCTGAATGCAGGTGGCACCACCGCCAACAACACAACTGTAACTAAACCAACAACTGTTAAGACTACCACATGGGCCACACAAAAGTTTAATATAGGTGACCGTGTGATGTATAACGACTTGGGTTTTTTGGTAAACAAAAGGTTTGGCACTATAATATCGGTTGACGCCGAAAAGCGGCAATACACCATTCGCGATGAAAAAGACGCCTCGCTGCGCTACACCTACAACTGCTACCAGGTGGTGGCGCCCGGCCAAAAGTGGGACAACAGTTTTTTCATTGGCACCTGGGAGGTGCAAATTACCGGCGCTACATCTACTTTTATAAAAGATGGCGACCTGTACCGCCGCTTTAGTGGCGGCATGAAGCTACCGCCGCTGGTGATTAGTGCAAACGGTACCTACACCTGGACCCTGCCGAACAAAAAAGTGATTCGCGGCCAATGGAAACCCCGCGACGGCGTACCCGGCATTACCTTGCTGAAAGCACTGGACGGGCTGGACTATACGCTATACGAAAAAACCGAAGGCTTTGCCACTACGGATAAAACTAGAGACGAAATAGGCCTGCACCACCTGCCCAGCAGCACCGGCTACTATATGGCCTACCGCGTGGGCGCCAATAAAAGCTGTGTGCTGGCCGGCCGAAATTTTAAAAAGTAAATTAACTAAACACCTATTTTCTAAAACGTCTCTTTTCCCTTTTGAAGCAAATGGCTTTTTAAAAGGAAAAAGAGACGTTTTTTATTTGCCCACACTCCTGCTTAAATAAGTGGAATAGTCAGGAACACGCGCCTCGTAGGCATCATCCATTAAGTGCGAGGTCAAAATAAAATCGGCGGTGGTGCGGTTGCAGGCCATCAAAATGTTCCAGGCTACGGCCAATCGCAACAAGGCTTTTACATCGCTGTCGTGCGGCTGCGCTTCCATGGGGTCCCAAAAGAAAACCATCAGGTCTATTTTTCCTTCGGCTATCATGGAGCCGAGCTGCTGGTCGCCGCCAAGCGGGCCGCTCAGCAGTTTTTTTACCGGCAGGTTCAGCTTTTCCTCCAGCAGTTTGCCGGTGGTGCCGGTGGCCAGCAGCTCGTGCTCGGCCAGCATGTTGCGGTTGTGTACAGCCCACTCCACCAGGTCGGCCTTTTTATGATCGTGTGCTACCAGTGCTATTCTTTTATTGCGGTTCAGCCTTCTTGTTTCTGCCATTTCTTTCTTTTTTAGATGCATGAATTTAATACCAAACTACAGGACCCGCTCCTCGCTTCCTATTAATTTTGTTTGAAGTTAAGCGCCCGGTAAAATCCGCCCTCCGTGTTTTTAAAAGGAAAAAGAGACGTTTTACTTTATTTATCAACCTTTTATGTATATGGCAATATTTTTGCTTTTAACATTTCAACTGCTTATTTACCTTTTTAAGTGGAAAACCAGCCTAAATAATCCGATTTACAAAGAACCTTATGTGTGCACTCGTGTAAAAAATCCAGACAAAAAGCCTGCTCTGAGCAGGCTTTTTGATTTTTAAGGGGCACAAAAAAGGTTCTGCTGATGGGCAGAACCTTTTAAATATCAACAAACAAACATTAAGCGCCTTGCAGCTCTTTTATTTTTTCGCGGATTTTTCCTTCAATTTCATCGGCCAGGGCAGGATTGTCTTTCAATAAGCCTTTTACGCCTTCGCGGCCTTGTCCAAGCTTATCGCCATTGTAGCTAAACCAGCTACCGCTTTTGTTGACAATACCCATTTCCACGCCCATATCCAGTATTTCACCAATCTTGGAGATGCCTTCGCCAAACACCAGGTCAAACTCGGCTACGCGGAACGGCGGCGCCACTTTGTTCTTCACCACTTTTACTTTTACGCGGTTACCAATGGCTTCTTCACCATCTTTAATCTGCGTCATACGGCGAATGTCCAAACGAACGGAAGCATAAAACTTCAGGGCGTTACCACCGGTTGTGGTTTCGGGGTTACCGAACATCACACCAATTTTTTCGCGCAGCTGGTTAATGAAGATACAAATGGTGTTGGTTTTAGAAATGGTAGCCGTCAGCTTACGCAGGGCCTGCGACATCAAACGGGCTTGCAAACCCATTTTAGAATCACCCATTTCGCCTTCCAGCTCACCTTTTGGCACCAGCGCCGCAACGGAGTCGATCACTACCACATCCAGCGCACCGGATAAGATTAAGCGGTCGGCAATTTCCAGCGCCTGTTCACCATAGTCCGGCTGCGATATCAGCAGATTGTCAATATCCACACCCAGCTTTTGGGCATACACACTGTCAAAGGCGTGCTCGGCATCGATAATGGCGCACATGCCGCCTTTCTTTTGTGCTTCCGCAATTACGTGCGTGGCCACGGTGGTTTTACCGGAGCTTTCCGGACCGTAAATTTCTACCACACGGCCGCGCGGCAACCCGCCTATACCCAGTGCAGCATCCAGGCCGATAGAGCCGGTGGAAACAACATCCTGTGTTTGTTCGCCACGTTCATTCATCATCAT
>CBDTUH010000070.1:0-12590 GCA_965363375.1 uncultured bacterium | reverse complement strand
CGGAAAGTTCAAACTGTCTCGCAAAGTGTTGCTGCCAAAGCCTGAAGGTATGAGTGAAGAAAGAAGCCGTGGTGGCGATGGACAGCGTCGAGATGATCGCCCTCGTTTTGAAAACAGGAGAGATGACCAGAGAAGAGATGATCAAAGAAGAGATCGTCCAAAAATTGAGCGTCCGCAAAGTAATAATGAGGCAGCACAACCTACAGAAGGTGATGCCGAATAATTTTCAATACAAAAAGCTAAAGGCTGTCTCCCAAAGGCAGCCTTTTTTCTTTACATATGAATTATATACAACTTACCATTACAGCTGGTGAAGCAGACCAGGAAAAATTAATCAGTCGTTTATCATTATTGGGCGCAACCGGCTTTGAGCAAACCGACGAAAGTTTACTTGCTTATTTTGAAGAAGAGAACTTTCCCAGCTATGATGTAAAAGGAATTGTAGACGTTTTTCCTTACCAGATAAGTAATGTAAAAGAACAGAACTGGAATGAAATGTGGGAGCAGGCTTTTGAGCCCGTAATAGTAGAAGATTTTTGCGCTATCCGCGCGCATTTTCACCAGCCTATTACTAATGTACAGCACGAAATAGTAATTACGCCTAAAATGAGCTTTGGTACCGGCCATCATGCCACCACTTACCTGATGATGCTGCAAATGCGAAGCGTGGATTTTTCGGGCAAAACTGTTTTTGACTTTGGAACCGGCACTGGCATACTGGCTATTCTAGCTGAAAAGCTGGGCGCGGCACAAATTACCGCTATAGATAATGATGAATGGAGTTTTGAAAATGCACAGGAAAACATCGTACGAAATAATTGCACAAAAATTGAGGTAGTATTATCCTCAGTTTTGCCGCATCAAAGCTTTGATGTGGTGCTTGCCAACATCAACCGCAATGTGATCTTGCAATACATGCCTTATATAAAAAACCTGGTTAACAAAAAAGGCTTGTTGCTGATGAGTGGTCTGCTTGCAGAAGACAAAGTTGATATTGTGGAAGCAGCGCGGCAAAACGGTTTTGAAGTGTTGAACAGCCAGGAAAAAAATAAATGGATTTCCTTATTATTGACAAATACAAATGTATGAATGGTTCTTTAACACCATAAATGGCTTATTTTAGTTAATTTTGCAACCTGTTTTCAGTCAGCGTCTTATGAATGAACTTTTATTGATCATAGCAGCATATTTAATCGGCAGTATTCCAACAGCAGTTTGGGTAAGTAAGGCATTCTTCGATATAGACATTCGTAACTACGGCAGCGGAAACGCCGGTGCTACTAATACTTACCGCGTGCTCGGCAAAAAATGGGGCACTTTTGTAATGGTGGCCGATATGCTGAAAGCCATTGTTGCTGTAAAACTCGCTTTCTTTATTCCTGAAGCTTTTGATAACGAACTCTTTCTTATAAACCTGCAGTTGGGCTTGGGCCTGGCTGCCGTGCTTGGCCATATATTCCCTATCTGGGCCGAGTTTCGTGGGGGTAAAGGTGTAGCCTCTCTTTTTGGAATGGTGCTGGGCATTCAGCCAAACGTGGCGCTATGCTGCGTAGGTGTCTTTATTTTAGTTTTATTTTTAACAAGATGGGTTTCTCTTAGTTCTATTTTAGCCAGCGTTGCCTTCCCGGTTTTTATTCTGGTGATTTTTAACGAACCTGAAGCACTTTACCGCGTTTTTGCCATAGTTGTAGCACTTTTGGTACTGTTAACGCATCAAAAAAACATTGGCCGTATCATCAAAGGAAATGAAAACAAAGTGCCCATACTTAAGCACCGCGACCGCCGCAAAGCCCGCCGGCATAAGGATTATTAAACCTTTTTCCTATTTCTCCATCTTACTGTGGCCGGGTCAGCAAGCTGATTTGGTATAATCATTGAATTTATCATTCAAACACATTATACAATGGTAAGGAAAATAACAGCCCTGTTTGTGGTGGCGGCAGTTGTGGTGGGTTGTGCCACAAATCCCGTAACCGGAAGAAAACAATTTACACTGGTATCTGAAAGCGAGCTGCAGGCAATGGCCACGCAGCAATACCGCCAGTTTTTATCTACCAACCGCGTGGTAAGTCCATCGGCCGACCGCGATGCGGAAATGGTGAGAAGGGTGGGTAACCGCTTGGCTTCTGCCGTACAAAACTATTACAGGCAGCAAGGAATTGCCGATCAACTGGCAGGCTATAAATGGGAGTTTAATTTAGTAAATAACAACGATGCCAATGCATGGGCCATGCCCGGCGGTAAAGTGGTGGTTTATACAGGTTTATTGGATATAACCCAAAATGAAGCGGCACTCGCCAACGTATTGGGCCACGAAATTTCGCACGCTATTTTTCAACATGGCAACGAGCGCATGAGCCAGGGACTGGCACAACAACTCGGAGGCGTAGCGCTTTCTGTAGCTGTGGCCAACCGACCTGCAGCCGCGCAAAACCTGTTTATGCAGGCCTATGGTGTGGGCTCCACCGTACTGGGAACTTTGCCTTTCTCGCGCAAGCATGAGCTGGAAGCCGACCGCTACGGCATGATTTGGAGTGCTATGGCCGGCTACAATCCACGTGAAGCCATCAACCTGTGGAAACGCATGGCCGCAAAATCAAACGGCTCTAACCCGCCGGAGTTTTTAAGCACGCACCCGGCCGAGCAAACACGTATCAACCAGCTCCAGAAGCATTTACCCGAGGCATTAAAATATTATAAGCCCTCCCGGTAATTTCAAACTTTTTTAAACGGAAATAAGCTAAAACCCGCTATTTTAGCGGGTTTTTTTGAGTTGAAGCTGACAATTGTCAGCTTTTTTTCATATATTTGCATGCCTGTTTGTTTGAAGATCAATAGTAGCCGAAACCTCGCTTGGAATTGTTTTTACCTTATCTTAAAAAATTAAACCCGGTATGTCTCAAACTCTTTTCGAAAAATTGCAGTTAAAGAACGAAAAAACATTATTAATCCAAGGCCTTCCTTCCTCCATCGAAAAACAGTTTAATAAGCTTTCCTTCGCCAAAAACCTCACTCCCTTACTCCGCAGCCGCAAAATAGATTTCGCCCTGGTGTTTGCCGTAAACGAAAACCAGCTGAATTCTATACTGGGCGATATTATGCCGGCTTTGAAAGATGAATCGAAATTGTGGGTGGCTTACCCTAAAGTAACTTCTAAAATTGTAACTGACCTGAACAGGGTAAACTGCTGGCAAAAATTGACTGATGCAGGTTACGAAACCGCCGAGCAGGTATCATTGGATCATGTGTGGCATGCCTTACAGTTTATAAAGCCAGAACTTGATTTTGAACTGGAACTTGAAGTGGCCGCGCCTGCGAAAAAGAAAATGGCAAAAGCATAAATCAATTTTTTATTATAGTGGAAGTGTGTTGAGAAGATCAACACACTTTTTTTTGCCTTTATCCCAAACGTCTCTTTTTCCTTTTATGAATAGTTAATGGTGAATGAAGCCGACGATAAGTAAAACGTCTGTTTTTCCTTTTAAATGTTTTGCACTGGTAAAAAGAGAAAATAAGTAAAAAGTAAAAACGTCTGTTTTCCCTTTTAGCTCTTAATATACTTATCAACCTATTAACTGATCAACTGCACTCAAAACGTCTCTTTATCCTTTTAATATTTAAACTTTTTCAAACACCTATTTTTCTTTGTATTTAAGGCATTTTACCAAATTGAATTGTATAATATCGTCTTATTTGTAAAGTTTAAAATGCATTTATTGCAGTGTTGCAAGTTGGCCTTAAATTATTGTAACAGAAGAGCTTAGGCAAATTAAAGCTAAGATTGTTTTGTTGCAGTAGAGGATTTTTTTCTACACAATAAATTAAACATCCAAACAAGCATATCAATTACCAATTAATTTTTGTTGGCATGTAAATAGTACTTGTAAAGGCATGCAAAAAAATAACACAAATGCCGCATGGCAATTTCTGAACAATATAGATCTGATTTGTTTTTCTCACTTGCGCTGGAACTTCGTATTTCAAAGACCTCAACATTTGTTAAGCCGCTTTTCTAATTACACACGTGTGTTTTTTATAGAAGAGCCTATCTTTCATGACGAACCGGATAAGCTACACATCAACAAAGCAGAAGGAAATGTATACGTTGCCGTGCCGCATCTGCAGCATGGTTTAACAGAAGCTGAATTAGTGCAGCGGCAAAAAGAAATGATTTTGAACTTGCTTTCGGTAATGGAAGTGACAAATTATTTTTCCTGGTATTATACACCCATGGCGGTTCCTTTTACCGATCATTTAAAGCCTGAATTGATTGTGTATGATTGTATGGACGAATTGTCGGCATTTAAGTTTGCACCGGCTGCATTAAAGGACAATGAAAAGGTTTTAATGCAAAAAGCAGATGTGGTGTTTACCGGCGGCTACAGTATTTACGAAGCTAAAAAAGACAAGCATCCAAATATTTATCCTTTCCCGAGCAGCATCGATAAAGAGCATTTTGCGCAAGCACGGGTAGATAAAACAGAGCCTGCAGACCAGGCAAATATTCCGCATCCACGTTTTGGCTTTTTTGGTGTGATCGATGAAAGGCTGGATATAGAAATGATTGCTGCTGCAGCGGAAGCAAAACCTGATTGGCAATTTATAATTATTGGCCCCGTGGTAAAAATAGACCCGGCTACATTACCGCAAAACAAAAACATACATTACCTCGGCGGAAAAAATTATAAAGAACTGCCGCAGTATTTGTCAGGCTGGGATGTGGCGCTCATTCCATTTGCTATGAATGAGTCAACACAATTCATCAGCCCTACTAAAACACCGGAGTATTTGGCAGCCGGTATTCCAGTTATTTCTACGCCAATTAAAGATGTGATTTCGCCCTATGGCAACAACAAGCTGGTTCATATTGCACACAACGCAGCGGAGCTGGTAAAATGCGGCGAAACCATCCTGAAAAAGAAATCAAGAAAAGCATGGCTGGCTAAGGTGGATGCTTTTTTAGCCGGCAACTCGTGGGATAAAACCTGGAGCCAGATGGTCAAGCATATAGAAAATAAATTAACAGCTAAACAATCTATCACTACAACCGAAAAGGAAAAACAGTATGTTTGATTACCTGATAGTAGGGGCAGGATTTGCCGGAAGCGTTTTAGCGGAAAGGTTGGCATCGCAGGCCAATAAAAAAGTGCTTATCATTGACAAACGTGATCATATTGGGGGCAATGCTTATGATTATTACAACAATGATGGCATCCTGATTCATAAATACGGTCCGCATATATTTCATACCAATAGCAAAGATGTATTTGATTACCTGGGACAGTTCACAGAATGGAGGCCTTACGAGCATCGTGTACTGGCGAGTGTAGATGGCCAACTGGTTCCGATACCGATAAATTTGAACACCATTAATCAGCTGTACGGGTTGCAATTAAACAGCTCGCAGGTGGAAGAATTTTTTGCCTCCAAAGCAGAGAAAGTAGACCGTGTAAAAACATCGGAAGATGTAGTAGTAAGTAAGGTGGGAAGGGAGCTTTATGAAAAGTTTTTCAGGGGTTATACCAAAAAACAATGGGACTTGGATCCATCCGAACTGGATGCATCGGTAACGGCCCGTGTGCCTACGCGCACCAACCGCGATGACCGCTATTTTACCGATACGTTTCAGGCCATGCCTTTACACGGTTATACCACCATGTTTCAAAAAATGCTGTCGCATCCCAACATCAAGGTGATGCTGAATACGGATTATAAAGAGATCATCGATGTCATTCCATATAAGACCATGATCTATTCAGGTCCAGTGGATGCATACTTTGATTATTGTTATGGCAAACTGCCTTACCGTTCGCTGGAGTTTAAATTTGAAACGGTGAACGCTGAATATTTTCAGCCAACAGGAACAGTAAATTATCCTAACGAGCAGGCTTACACACGCATTACCGATTTTAAATACCTGACAGGGCAGCAACATCCAAAAACAGCTATTGTTTACGAATTTCCAAGAGCTGAAGGCGATCCATATTACCCGGTTCCGCGGCCGGAGAATGCCGCGATCTATAAAAAGTACCAACAACTGGCCGATAGTATGACCAACACGTATTTTGTGGGCCGGCTGGCTACTTATAAGTATTATAACATGGACCAGGTGGTAGCACAATCGCTTACGGTTTTCAAAAAAATTGTGCAGGGACAACAGGAAACTCATGTTAACGGATCAGAAAAAAACATATTACAAGCCTGAAGTTTGGGGTGGCATTGAATGTACGATCAACAGAGTAGGCGATTCTTTTTTCGACCAGTTACATTATTCCGGTTTCTATGCGCAACCGCAAACGGAAAAGATTGTTGAACTGGGAATTAAAAAGCTGCGATTCCCGATTTTGTGGGAAAAGCATCAGCCGGTTTTTGGTGACGAAATAGACTGGCAATGGACAGAAGAACAATTAAAGGTTTTGCGGGATAATAACGTGGATATTATTGCAGGACTTGTTCATCATGGCAGCGGTCCTGCTTTTACCAACATGCTGGATGATAATTTTCCACAATACTTTGCTGCCTATGCAAAAGCTGTAGCACAAAAGTTTCCCTGGATAGAATATTATACACCGGTAAATGAGCCGCTAACAACATCGCGTTTTAGCGGGCTATATGGCTTTTGGTATCCACATCGCAAACAAGATAGCAGCTTTCTGCGCATGCTTTTAAATGAATTGAAAGGAACCGTACTTGCCATACAGGAAATCCGCAAAATTAATCCTGCCGCCAAGCTGGTGCAAACCGAAGACCTGGGTAAAACTTACAGTACACCTAAGCTTAAATACCAGGCCCGATTTGAGAATGAACGACGCTGGCTCACGTTTGATATTCTTTGCGGCAGGCTTACGCCAAAGCACCCTTTGTGGAATTACTTTATAAATAATGGAATAGAAGCGCACCGGTTGCAATTCTTTATAGACAATCCATGCGTACCCGATATATTTGGTTTTAATCATTATGTTACTTCTGAAAGGTTCCTCGATGAAAACTTAGAAGCTTACCCACCGCATACATATGGCGGCAACGGTCGCCACCGCTATGCTGATGTGGAAGCAGTACGGGTAGAAGTAGAAGAAGATACAGGTATACAAGTATTGGTGCAGGAAGCATGGGAAAGGTATCGTAAGCCAATAGCCATTACAGAAGTGCACCTGCATTGCTATCGTGAGGAGCAATTGCGCTGGTTTCAATACGTGTGGAATGCCTGCAAAAAACTTTCTGCTAATGGGGTTGATATCAGGGGCGTTACAGCATGGGCTATTATGGGTTCTTATGGCTGGAATAAGCTTTTGACAACACCTTCAGGTGATTATGAACCAGGTGTGTTTGATATACGAAGCGGTACGGCAAGGCCCACTGCTTTGCGCGATTTTATTCAATGCCTGACAGGTAAGAAAAATTGTTTTCATCATCTGACAAAACATAAAGGCTGGTGGCAAAGAGATTGCAGGTACATTTATGTTACCCCTATTGCAAAAATGAAGGTTCTGAAAAAAAAGAATGTCACCCGGCCGGTTCTCATCATCGGAAAAAACGGTACACTTGGAAAAGCGTTTGCAAAGGTTTGTGAGGAGCGCATTATTCCGCACTATTTATTGAGCCGGGTTGATTGTGATATAAGCAATTTAGAATCTATTGAAAAAGCTATTGCTACATATCAGCCCTGGGCCATTATTAATGCTGCCGGCTATGTGCGGGTGGATGATGCGGAAAATGAAAGTGATAATTGTTTTAGGGATAATTGTTCAGGTGCCGTAAACCTGGCTATTGTCTGTAACAAGGCGGGTATACAACTGGTCACCTTTTCATCTGACCTGGTGTTTGATGGACAAAAACAAGCGCCCTATGTAGAAGATGATGCAGTTAACCCTTTGAATGTATACGGCCACAGTAAAGCACAAAGTGAAGCGCAGATTCAGCAAATCAACCCACAGGCTTTAATTGTGCGAACCAGTGCCTTTTTCAGCCCATGGGATCAGTATAATTTTTTACATTATGTTATTCAGCAGCTTTCTGTTGCGAAGCCTGTTACCGTTGCCAGTGATGTAAATGTATCGCCTACTTATGTGCCAGACTTGGTGCATGCCACGTTGGATCTGTTGGTGGATGGAGAAAACGGTATCTGGCACCTGGCCAATGAAGGCGCCATCAGTTGGGCCAACCTGGCGTATGAAGCTGCAGATAGAATGAAGCTGGATTCTGCTTATATCATCCCGGTAACATTGCAGGAGTTGAATTACCCTGCACGGAGGCCACAATACAGTGTTTTGGGCAGCAATAAAGGTTACCTGTTGCCAAAATTAGAAAATGCTATGCAGCGCTTTTTCAATGAAAAGAGCGTACATAGCATTTCAGAAATAGATTGGCCAAATTAATTAGAAAGATTATATAAGTGGAATCCTTCTTTAATTAAAACGGTTTTGTTGGAAACAAGTGTAAGCAGCGAATCTTTTACAAGCTTTTCAATGATGCGAACCTGAAAGTCGTTGTCATCTGTTTGAGCAATCAGCTTCCAGCTTTCAATCTTCATTAAAGCCCTTTTGCTGGACTTGTTTACTTGACGGTCTAACCAGTTGCATTTTTCAGCTAAGTAATACTGGTGGTTACGGAAATTGGTATACATAGGTGGAATTTTAGATGGTTCTTGTAAATCCAAATTAGCTATTAAAAATGAAATTTGAATAAGGGGTTATTATTTTTAATGTTCATTTTGCAATATTAGGTAATAACCCCTATTCTTATTTATTAAACAAGAGCCTCATTTGCGGTTTTGCTATACTCTTCCACTAGTTTGCGCTGCTGATCGTACGACATCGGTGTATAATTGTCGAACCGCATATTGAACTTGGCGCGGCCACCCGTGATAGACCTCAATGATGATGAGAAACCATAGAATTCGGCAAGCGGCACTTTAGCGCTTACTTTCTGAAAATGGCTTTCTGCTTCCATACCTTCCACTATACCGCGGCGACTTTGTATTTCGCTCATCACAGCACCTGTCAACTCATCGGGGCATGTCACTTCAAGGTGATAAACCGGTTCCAGTATTTGAGGGTCAGCCTCCTGAAAGGCCTGTTTAAAAGCCATCAAGCCCGCAATTTTAAAGGAGATATCGTTGGAGTCAACGGGGTGCATCTTTCCATCATACACGCTCACGCGCACATCGCGCACGTAAGAGCCTGTTAACGGTCCTTCGTGCATTTTCTCCATCACACCTTTTAGTATGGAAGGCAGGAAACGCGTATCTATAGCACCACCAACAATGCAATTATAAAATACAAGCTTGCCACCCCAGTCCAGGTTAAAAACTTCACGGCCTCTTACGTTTAGCCCTGCCGGTTCGGGCATGCCTTCGTACCAGGGTTCTATCCGCATATATACTTCGCCAAACTGGCCGGCACCGCCCGATTGTTTTTTGTGGCGATACATGCTTTCTGCCGGCTTGCGTATGGTTTCGCGGTAGGGTATGCGGGGTTTGCCAAACTTCACTTCAACCTTATGAATATTCTCTATTTTCCATTTGGCTACGGCAAGATGCATATCGCCCTGGCAATGCACCAGCGTTTGCTTTAGCTCCGGAGAAACTTCCACAATCAATGTTGGGTCTTCTTCGCGCAACTGGTGCAGTGCCTGCGACAGCTTTTCCTCTTCGCCTTTTTTTACCGGCTCTATGCAAACCGTCATATTGGATGGAGGGAAAACAATAGGCGCCAGTTCGTAGTTTTTACCTTTTACATGCAGCGTATTGTTAACGTGCGTGTTTTTAAGTTTCAGTGTTGCTCCTATATCACCGGCGGTCAACTCGTGCACGGGTAGCCTCTTGTTGCCTTCCATTAAAAACAACTGGTTTATTTTTTCCGTTACTCCGTTCGATTCGTTGATCAGTTCCATACCAGTTTTAATGGTGCCGGAAAAAACTTTGAAGAAAGAAAGGTCGCCTACGTGCGATTCGGAAATGGTTTTGTAAACAAATATGCAGGTAGGACCATCTGCCTGGCAGGGCAGCTTGTCACCGGCGAGCGTTTGCTGCGGCGGCATTTCGTTGGCGCTAGGGCACACATTATCTATAAAACCCATCAGGCGGCCACTGCCCATGTTGCGGGCGGTGCTCAGGCAAAACAGGGGGAACAGGTCATGATTAATCATGGCTTTTTTCATGCCTTCCTTCATCTCGTCTTCCATCAGCTCGCCTTTTTCAAAGTAGGTTTCCATCAGGGTTTCATCGTTGCTGGCAATGGCCTCTATCAGCTCTTTGTGCAGCTGGTCGGCTCTTTCACGCTCTTCTTCCGGTATAGGCAGTTTTTGCGGCTTGCCGCCCGAGTCGTTGAATTTGTACATGGTCATGCGCAGCACGTCAATAATTTCATGAAAGCCGGCACCCGTCTGCCGCGGATATTGCACCACCACTATTTTATTACCGAAATGTTCTTTTGCCTGCTGCACGGTTCTATCGTAGTCGGCACTGTCATCATCCAGTTTGTTTACCGCAAATATCATGGGCGTTTTAAAGCGCTCGGTATATTCCCAGATTACGTCGGTACCAATTTCCACACCCATCACCGAGTTCAGCAACATCACACCTGTATCTGCTACACGTAGCGCAGAAAGTACTTCACCTACAAAATCATCATAACCCGGTGTATCTAAAATGTTGATCTTGTAGCCACGCCACTTGGTGTGCATGAGTTTTGAAAAAATAGAGTTGCCGCGTTCCTGCTCCAGCTGGTGATAGTCGCCGGTGGTATTGGCTTCTGCAATGGAGCCGCGGCGGCTAATGATGCCTGCTTCAAATAGCATGCATTCGGCTAGAGATGTTTTACCGGAGCCGGCGTGCCCCAGTAAAACAATATTTTTTACGTGTGAAGTATCAAATTCTGGCATAACAATAAATTTATTAATGGCAATAAAGTGGCGGCACGCCCGCAGGCATGCACAACCTAGTTAAAAGGAAAAAGAGACGTTTTTTAAACAACCTGCTGGCCGAAGTTTTGAAATTCCGTTCTCAGGTCCAGCAAGGTCATTTCCATTCGAGAAAATTCATCATACAGCTTTTCGTGGCGGTTGATGCTTTCTTCGGAAATAGCTTCCTTACCCGACTGTTCGTACTCCAGTTGCTGGGTGTGTTGTTTTATTTCTTTTTTGAGGTCGTGAATGTTGATCAGCTGGATGTGAAATTGATTGGAGAGATGTTCTACTTCCAGTAACTGGTCTTTGGAGAGATGGGATCGGCAGAGGCTTTGAAGGTCTTTCTGGCTTTGGTTAAATTCGTTGCGATAGTTACGCAATACCTGCCGCCATTCTGAGCACTCTGCATTGAGCTGCGAGATGTCTGTCTGAACCATGGAAGAAATATTTAAATGGTTATAGAATAAAAGGTGACTCTTCCAACTTTCAAGGATGCGGGATTCAGCTCTTTAAATTTAACCATCTTCCAAAGCAAAAAAGAATCTTTTTTTTTCTAAAATTGCTTATATTTTAAGGGCCGATTTTACACGCACCTGGCATATCAATAGTATAGGATGCTGACGTCAAGGTAAAAGGAAAAAGAGACGTTTCAACTGATCTTTACAATTTTTGCAGCTGATAAAAATCAGGTGCTATTGTGCTTGAAAAGCCCTATTGAAAACGTCTGTTTTTCTTTTTAAAATGGTTTTAAAAAATGAAGTTGACAATGTAATAAAAGCATTTACCTGAACAAAACGCTGATTATATTTGCCTTCTCTTGATTACGCAAAACACCATACAGCAGATACAGGCCCGCATTGATGTTTTAGATGTGGTGGGCGCTTTTGTAAAGCTCAAAAAACGCGGCTCCAACTACCTGGGCCTTTGTCCTTTCCACAACGAAAAAACACCTTCGTTTACCGTTTCGCCCGCTAAGGAAATTTTTAAATGCTTCGGCTGCGGCAAAAGCGGCAATTCCATTTCCTTTATTATGGAGCACGAAAAGCTAAGCTACGTGGAAGCATTGCGCTGGCTGGCCGCACGGTATAATATTGAAGTAGAAGAAACAGAAGCCTCGCCCGAAGTAAAGCAACAGATGCAAGTGGCCGAAAGCCTGTACGTAATCAACAGTTTTGCACAGCAATATTTTTCAAAGTTTTTGTTTGAAGATAGAGACGGTCAGGCCATTGGTTTAAGTTATTTGCACCAGCGCGGTTTTAGTGATGATACCATTAAAAAGTTTGGACTTGGTTATTCGCCCGACAGCCGCGATGCTTTTACCCAAAAAGCACTGGCCGGCCAGTACAATAAAGAACTGCTTTTAAAAAGCGGGCTTGTGGTGGAGCGCAACGGGCAGCTGTTCGACAATTACCGCGACCGCATTATTTTTCCCATACACAATAACAGCGGGAAAATAATTGGCTTTGGCGCGCGATTAATCAAAAAGAATGATAAAGCACCCAAGTACATTAACACGCCGGAAAACGAGTTGTATGTAAAAAGCAAAATTTTATACGGCACTTATTTTGCACGCCACGCCATTGACAGGGCCGATGAATGTTTGCTGGTGGAAGGCTATACCGATGTGATATCGCTGCACCAGGCGGGTATAGAAAACGTGGTAGCCAGTGGCGGCACGGCGCTTA
>CBDTUH010000069.1:0-12628 GCA_965363375.1 uncultured bacterium | reverse complement strand
CCATCGCCGCCAATAACCACAAGGCCGTTGATGCCACGGGCTTTCAATATGTCGTAGGCTTTTTTCCTGCCTTCGGGTGTCATAAAATCTTTGCAGCGCGCTGTTTTTAAAATAGTGCCGCCCCGTTGAATAATATTGGCTACCGAACGCGATTCCATTTTAAAGATATCGTCTTCCAGCAGGCCCTGGTAACCGCGCATAATTCCATATACTTCTAGGCCATTGTAAATACCGGTACGTACCACGGCGCGGACGGCGGCATTCATGCCCGGAGAATCTCCGCCTGAGGTTAACACACCAATCCGGCTAACTTTTTTTTGCATTGCTTATTTTAATTTCAATTGAGATTGGATCAGCTTTATTAAAGCCTGGTTTTTCAATTCGGGCTCAAAAATAAGGTTTTGTAATCAGTGTGTATTTCCTACACGCTAATATTTGGACAAGGTTGTCTTAAATCAGTACGACACATGACAACGGTGATGTTCTTTGCGCCATTTTATGGAGCAAAGTCAGATTGCCGGCCGAGGTTTTAATTCACTTTATTTTTTTATTTCATATAAAAGGAATTTGAGACGTTTTTTATTGCTGTTGTTTTGCTCCATCTTACGCATCAATATTTGCACCACATCATACGGTCCTGTTTTTAATTATGATGGCCCATTACTTTTGTGTCATGCAAACGGTATTTATTACAGGCGCTAACGGCTTTATCGGGCAGTACCTGGCGCGGCACCTGGTGCAAAAAGGCTTTAAAGTAATTGCCACCGGAAAAGGGGAGAGCCGCCTGCTTTTCAGCCACCACAATTTGGTTTGGGAAAGCCTCGACTTTACACAGCCTACAGAAGTAGAACTGCTGGTGCAAAAGCATAACCCGCAGGTGCTGGTGCATGGGGGCGCGCTCAGCAAGCCCGATGTGTGCGAGCAGGACAAGGATGGTGCTTTTGTAATAAATGTAAAGGGTACACAGCACTTGCTGCATTCGGCTGAAAAAGTGAATGCTTTTTTTGTGAACCTCAGCACCGACTTTGTATTTGACGGCAGCCGGCTCAATTATGCCGAAACGGACCCTTTGCAGCCTGTTAATTATTATGGTGAAACCAAGAAAAGGGCTGAGGAGGAAGTGCGGCAATACGCGCATAACTGGAGCATTGTACGCACCATATTGGTATATGGCCACCCGCGCGGAAGCCGCCACAATATATTGACCATGGTAGCCAAGGGGTTGAAGGAAGGCAAAGACCTGAAGATTGTAGACGACCAAGTGCGTACGCCCACTTTTGTAGAGGACCTTGTAAGCGGCATTGCCACTATTATTGAAAGGAAAAAAAGAGGTATCTACCACCTGTCGGGCAGCGAGGTAACCACGCCTTACCAAATGGCCTGTGCCGTAGCCGATTACCTTGAATTGGATAAAACCAAAATACAAAAGGTAACAGCCGAAAGCTTTAATGAACCGGCGCGCCGGCCCCGTACTACAGGTTTTGATTTAACAAAATCAACTTCGGAACTGGATTATGCGCCTACACCTTTCGCCGAAGGGCTGAAGAAAACCTTTGAAGATTGGGAAAAGTAAAATGCCAATAGTGAACATTTAAAAGGAAAAACAGACGTTTTCCATTCAAAGCAACATTCACTATTGACAAAAGAAAAAAGAGACGTTTTAACTCATGAGCAGTACGTTCACGCTGCGCTGCAGTATGTTGAAGGCAATTTCCGCCATCAGGTTTTCTTTATCCAGCGTTGGGTTTACCTCGGTTATTTCAAAGCAGCACACTTTCCGGTTCTGCATAAATTTTGAAATAAGATCTTCCGCCTCACGCTCGCGCAGGCCATTGCCTACCGGCGTGCCCGTGCCTTTGCTGATGGCGGAGTCGAGGCTGTCCACATCAAACGAAATATAAATGTCGGTGCAGTCGGACAGGTAGCGCAGCACGGCGCGCACAATGTTTTCGGCTCCTTTGTTGCGCACTTCTTTGGTAGAAATAACCTTGATGCCGTATTTATCGATCAGGAATTTTTCTTCTTTTTCAAAATCGCGCAGCGAAATAAAAACAATGTCTTCGGGCAAAACCTTAGGTGCTATTTTACCAATATTCTTCAGGTATTTCCAGTGCTTTTCGGTTTCTGCATCCAGCTGGTGCACGGCACATTCCTTATTGTCTTCCCCAATAGCGGTGGCCAGCGGCATGCCGTGCATGTTACCCGATGGTGTGGTATAAGGTGTATGCAGGTCGGCGTGCGCATCTATCCAGATCACACCCAGTTTGCTTTGCGGCTTTGCCATTTTAATGCCGGCAATGGTGGCACCGGCAATGCTGTGGTCGCCACTGAGCACTACAGGAAAAAAGTTGTTTTTGATGGTTTCGTTTACCGATTTGCTTACCTGCTCAAAAACATCCACCACACCTTTAATGCGCTTGGCATAAGGCGATTGAATGGGTTCGTAAAGCAGCCGGTAATCGGTAGATATTCGTTCAGATGGAAAATGAATAAAAAAAGAGCTCATAAAATCGAGCGCAGCAATCTTAATGGCCTCTATGCCCAGCGAAGCGCCACGGGTGCCCGCACCAATTTCGGATGGCACTTCAATCAGTTTTATATTCTTCATACAGCAATTTGGGTGATGGCAATCGACACAAAAAAACCTAACTCAGCGGGGCTAAGTTAGGTTATGTATTTGCGCAGGCAAAATAGAGGCTCAAAAATTATTCGTGCGCTGCTAAAATAGGAATAGCGGTTTCGTAAGCCAGTTTTTCGGTAGTGCTGCTTTTAAACATGCCGGTAAATACGGTGCGGCTTCGTGGTACGGTTATCAGCATATCAATACTTTTATCCACTACAAACTGATTAATGGTGTCGTGCACATCGTAAGTGGTAATAAAGTAAAACTCGGGTTTAAATTCTTCGAACATGCCCAATATCTGGCTTCTTTTCTCCATGTATTCTTCTGTGAGGGATACATAAATTTCGCTGTTCACATTCACCACATGCAAGGCAGGGTAAAAGAGTTTTAAGACGTTTTTAATGGGCACTACAGGTATGGAAGTATTTACTTCTTTAAAGTCGGATGTAAAGGCTACATTTTTCACCTGTGTAAACTGTGCGGCCGGCGGCACTATCAGCACCGGGCATACGTTGCGCTCCACCATCTTCAGCGTGTTCGATCCAAACAGCACTTTAGCCAGGCGGTTTTTGCCGGTAATGCCCATTACCACTAGGTTGGCATCGCGGTGGCGCACATGTCGCTCCAGGGTGCCAATAAAATCAGAATTCTCCTCGCAAACCGTTTCAATTTTTACAGGGTTGTTGTACAGCAGTTCTTCTTTCAGTTTTTGAAGCAACTCTTTGGAATTGACTTCTTCGGATGCTTTTTCAAGCACATGCAGCAAGATCAGCTGGGCGTCGTAATGACCTTTCAGCATTTGTGTGGCATAGCGCGCAGCGTTGTTGGCAATGGCTGAAAAATCGGTAGGAACAATTACGGTAATCATAAAACAATTAGTGATTTGTGGCGTACAAGATAATAAAAAAACAATGTGGTGCTATAAGATGTGTAGTGTATTTGTTTTGCATGGGTTGGTAGAGAAGGTAAATTTCAAAACGTCTGTTTTTCCTTTTGTCAAATCTCGTTAGGCTATATTATTAGGAAACGTCTCTTTTTCCTTTTAGATTTTTCCCGTTAGATTTCAATCTTTATTTTATAATCTTCAAAACGTCTCTTTTTCCTTTCAGACCACAATTAAATAAATTCAAATTTTTGTTGATATCATTGGCTGTCAAGTTCCTGTCAAGCGCTTTGAGTGGTGTTTTAAACATTTTATCAACGCCAAAGCGGGGCATTTTATAAAATAAGTTAATAAGTGCCGCCCGGCAGCAGTATATGGCCTATTTGCGGGGCAATAGGTTATATTTGCGACCTTAAAAAGTAGAAAAAGCGTGCGTTTAAAATCCCTGGAAATAAAAGGTTTCAAAAGTTTTGCCGATAAAACCCTGGTGAACTTTGACGAAAACATCACCGGCATTGTAGGCCCCAACGGTTGCGGCAAAAGCAACATTGTGGACTCCATTCGCTGGGTGATCGGCGAGCAAAAGATCAGCCACCTGCGGTCGGAAAACCTGGAGAGCCTGGTGTTCAACGGCTCTAAAACCCGCAGCGCCAGCGGCCTGGCCGAAGTGAGCCTCACCTTTGAAAATACCAAGAACCTGCTGCCCACCGAGTTTAATACCGTAACTATCACCCGTAAGTTTTATAAGAACGGTGATAGCGAATACCGATTGAATGATGTGCAGTGCCGCCTCAAAGATATTCAGAACCTTTTTCTGGATACGGGCGTTTCTACCGACTCCTACGCCATTATTGAGCTGGGCATGGTGGACGACCTGATTAAAGACAAAGACAACAGCCGCCGCCGCATGCTGGAGCAGGCCGCCGGTATCTCCATTTATAAAACCCGAAAAAAAGAAGCCAAGCAAAAGCTGGATGCCACCGAACAGGATCTGGCCCGTATTGAGGACCTTCTTTTTGAAATCAACAACCAGCTGAAAACGCTGGAGAACCAGGCCAAGAAAGCGCAGAAGTGGCACGAGATAAAAAAAGAATACCGCGAGGTTAGCATAGAACTGGCGAAAGCCGCCCTGGAAGGATTTAACCTGACGTACAAAAGTCTGAACGAACAGCAGGAAGGGGAAACCGACAAGCGCATTGCACTGGAAGCGCAGATAGCCACGGCAGAAGCAGCGCTGGAAGGCGAAAAAGTAGCTTTTATTGAACGAGAGAAAGAACTGCATGCGTTGCAGCAGGGTTATAACGAGTTGGTGCAAACTGTACGTACTAAAGAAAGCGACCGCAGCCTGGCAAGACAAAGGTTAGAATATTTAACCGAGCGCGAAGGCAGCCTGACGCAGTTTTTGGAGCGCGCCGGCGGACAAATTCAGGGGATTGAAGAAAGCATACAATTTACCCAGCAGCAGGTAGCGGATGAGGAAGCTTCTTTTAAAGAAGTAACAGCACAACTGGAAGAAGTAAGGAAAGAAGTAGATGCCAAGCGGGGCGTAGTAGACGAAGCGCGCCAGCAATTGAACAATTTACGCAATGCGCACCAGCAGGTGCAGCGCAGCCAGTTTGATGCCGAAAAGAAAGTGGCCGTAGCCGATACCTCCATACAAAACCTGCAGCGTACCGTGCACCAGCTGGAAGAAGAAAATGCCGGCCGAGAGGAGCAGATGGTGCAGCTGGAAGTAGAGAAAGAAGCCAAGTCAAAACAGCTGATGGAAAAGGCCGCCGAACTGGAAAGCCTGCAGCAGCACCACAACAATACCAAGCAACAGATACTTGAAACACAAACACACCTGGAAGGCCTGCGCAACAATCTGGCTGCCGAAACGCGCAAGCTGGATAGCAAACGCAACGAGCACGACTTGCTGAAAAGCCTCATTGATAAAATGGAAGGCTACCCCGAGAGCGTAAAATTTTTACATAACAACAGCGGCTGGAACCATACCGCGCCGCTGCTTTCCGATATTATTTATGTAAAAGAAGAATACCGCGCCGCGGTGGAAAATGTACTGGAGCCTTACCTCAATTACTACGTAGTAGAAAACCTGCAGGAAGGTTTGCAGGCGGTACACCTTTTAGACAATAACAAGAAAGGAAAGGCCAACTTTTTTTTGATGAACCAGGTGGCGCCAAATGGGGCCGAAAAAGGACTTCACCAGCCTGATAACACCATTGCTGCCATGGATGTAATTGAGGTGGATGAGCAATACCGCAAACTGGCGACCGAATTATTAGGCAACGTATTTATTGCCGAAGATGAAAGCGTGCTCTCCAATAGTAATGGCGCTGTTATTTTGGAAAAAGGTGGTAAGTATGTAAAAGGGAAATACAGTCTTTCCGGCGGCAGCGTAGGTCTTTTTGAAGGTAAAAAAATTGGCCGCGCCAAAAACCTGGAAAAGCTGGCCGAAGAAATAACCGCACAGAAAGCTATTGTTGACGATCTGAATGCGCAAATACAAGCCGGCCGCGACGAAGTGATTCGCTACAATGCCGACCTGCGCGAAGCGGAAATCCGCAATACAGAAAAAGAAATTCAGGCACTGAACAACCAATTGTTTGGCCTGCAAAATAAACTGGAAAACCTGCAGCACTCCCAAACCGTTGGCCGAAACAGGCTGGAAGATTTGCAGGAGCAGCTGGAGCAAACGCATGATTCCGTAGGTGCCGTGCGCAGTGAATTAGCGGAGCTGAACGAAACCGTCAGCAGCTACAATGCGCAAATGACTGAAGCGGAGCAAAGCTACCGCAACATTGAAGTACAGTACAACGAAGTAGCCGCACAATACAACCACTTGAACCTGCAGGTAACGCGTCAGCAAAGCAAGATCAATTCATTGAAGCAGGAGTTACAGTTTAAGACCAACCAGCTGGCTGAACTGAGAACACAGGTGCAAACCAACACGGCGCAATTGCAGGAAACCACTTCCAACATCAAACAATCGCAAGAGGCACTGGCCGAGCTGGAAGAAGTGCTGTACGAGTTGATGCGTCGCAAAGAAGGTGAAGAAAACACATTAAACGAGGCAGACCAGGCTTATTATAACCTGCGCAACGGCCTAAATGCCAAAGAAAGCGAACTGCGCCACGTGGTAAAAGAAAAAGAAGCGCTGGAGCAACTGTTATCTGCCATAAAAGATAAACTGACCGATGTTAAGCTGCAGCTGGCGGGCATGAAAGAGCGTCTGAGTGTGGAGTTTCGCATCAACCTAGAAGATATACTGGACGAGCCGCGTACCGGCGATACAGCTGTGGAAGAACTGCAGGAAAAAGCTGACCGCATGAAAAAACGCCTCGAGAATTTAGGTGAGGTAAACCCAACTGCTATTGAAGCTTTTGAGGAAATGCGCAAGCGCTACGAGTTTATAGTAGAACAAAAAACTGACCTGGTAAACGCCAAGGAAAGCCTGCTGCAAACCATAGCCGAAGTGGAAACTACGGCCAACCAAAAGTTTCTGGATACGTTTAACATGGTGCGCGAAAACTTTCAAAAGGTTTTTAAAGCCCTCTTTACCGAAGATGACCAGTGCGATTTGGTGTTGGAAAATCCTGATAACCTGGCCGAAACCGGCATTGATATTATTGCCAAGCCCAAAGGCAAGCGCCCTTCATCCATCAACCAGTTAAGCGGTGGTGAGCGTACATTAACAGCAACGGCCATGTTGTTTGCCATTTACCTCATTAAGCCGGCGCCGTTCTGTATTTTGGACGAGGTGGATGCGCCGCTGGATGATGCCAACGTGGGTAAGTTCACTAAAATGATCCGTGAGTTTAGCGAGAACTCGCAGTTCATAATTGTAACGCACAACAAAACTACCATGAGCACCGTGGATGTTATTTATGGTGTAACCATGCAGGAGCCCGGTGTAAGCAAACTGGTGTCGGTAGATTTCCGCAGTCTAGCTAATTAAAAACGTCTCCATTTCCTTTTAATAAAGACCGGTTACAGCCGGTCTTTTTTTATACAAAAACAACTGTGTAAATGCGCACCATTATTTTGCTGCTGCTCTCCAACATCTTTATGACCTTTGCCTGGTATTACCACCTCAAGCACACCGGCTGGCCGCTGTGGAAAGCTATTATTTTTAGCTGGGTCATTGCTTTTTTTGAATACTGTTTGATGGTGCCGGCCAACCGCTATGGCTTTATGGGCGGTTTCAACACCTTTCAGTTGAAAATGCTGCAGGAAGTAATAACGCTGCTGGTATTTTCCGTTTTTGCCGTGCTGGTAATGAAGGAGCCTTTTCACCTGAAGTACCTCATTTCGTTTCTTTTTCTGCTGGGCGCGGTGTATTTTATGTTCAAAAAGTAAAGAGGCTGTTAATTGCATCTGCAAAACGTCTGTTTTTCCTTTTGTAAAACTAAATTTGAAGAACCTAAAGTGCCAGCCATGAAACGTCTCTTTTTCCTTTTAATAGCTTTCTTTTCTTTTTCGCTGCTTCACGCGCAGTTAAAACCGGAAGGTCTTTTTATCAATTCCAAAGCACCTGATTTCAAAGCCAAAGATCAATCTGGTGCAGAAGTGTCCTTAAAAGAACTGCGTAAAAAAGGACCTGTAGTTGTGGTGTTTTACCGCGGCAACTGGTGCCCATATTGCAGCAAGGCTTTAGCGCGCTTCCAGGATTCTTTGCAGTACATTACGGCCAAAGGCGGGCAAGTGGTTGCCATCACGCCGGAAGGCGCTGCCGGCATGGCCAAAACCGTTGAAAAAACAGGACTTCAATTTGCTATATTATCTGACGAGGAAATGAAGATTGCCAAAGGCTATAAAGTAGCTTTTAATGTAGACGACCGCACGCTGGGACGTTACAAAAATGCAGGCATCGATTTATTGGAAACCAACGGACAAAAAGAAGCAATGCTACCCGTACCGGCGGTTTACATCATCAATAAAGAAGGCTCGGTAACCTACCGCTTTTTTAATGAAGATTATAAAAAACGGCCGTGGGTAAAAGACCTGCTGGCGGAAATAAAGTAATTTGAAAATTAGTCAATCTGAAAATTTGAAAATGAATTTTAGGCCTTGCGTATAAACGTCTCCAATTCCTTTTAACGGCAGTGTTTTGAATTCGTTATATAATGCAAAGCTTTATCGGCGGTTCCTTTTCAAATTTTCAAATTGCCCTATTTTCAAATCAAAACCAGATCGCTGTAAGATTGGCTCACCAGGTCGGTTGGCGATAAATTGAAGAAATGAAAATAATGGTCGCAATCTTTCTTCATGTCTTCCACATTAAGGCTGCCGTCTTTATCAATCACTTCCACTTCAATAAAAGTTCCCAGGCCTTCTACTTTGTCAAAATGAAATTTGATATTGTTGATGAAATAGATTTTACGCTTTTTATCAACAATGGCTTTCACCCCCAGTTGCAGTTTCAAAATTGCTTTCAGCGCTGGATCAGGCGCATGATGATATAAAATAATTTCTGAAAGTTTGGCATCGGCCGTGTCGGCGCGGTTGTAGTTAATAAGCGTGTTTTCAATATTGCCTTCGCGCAGCTTCAGGCGTCCATGCGGCACGTTAAAGTAGGTGTCTATCTGATGGTCCAACCCAATAAAAAGTGGGTCAAGTGTCTTTAGTTTTTCCTCGTAAGGTTCCAGCGAATGAACCTTTGCCTTAAACTCAATATTCTTTGTGTTCATGGCTGCAATTTGCAGCGAAATTTTCTTTGCCGATTAAATTTATTTAAAAGGAAAAAGAGACGTTTTTTTTTAAATAGATTTGATTTTTAATTGTGATCATTACCTGTTTATTAAATAACCAATTCACTAATTACCGTCTGCCGCCATACACCACTTTGCCAATTTTACCGTTGCTGCCGGCTAAAAAGATAGCCGCACCGCGCTTGGCAATGCGCACTACATGAAAACCTTCGGTGCTGATGCCATCCCATGTTTTGCCCCCGTCGGTGCTGTAGTCTACACCTGTGATGCCGCAGGTAATAAGGTGTTTTTTGGAAAGGTATTCCACGCTGCTGCGGTAGCCAAGCGGGCCGCGTTTTGGCGCCATCCATGTTTTGCCACGGTCGGTGGTGTAAAAGCAGTTATTTACGGCCGATTTCGGGTCGTTAAAATCGCCACCCACTACCATCATGGTAGTGCCGCCATGCAGGCGGCCTGCATCCAGCACGGCAACCGAGTTGGCGCCGGTGGTTTCTTTGCCCTGCACCAGTGGCAGGTTAATGGCTGTGTCGCGTATGAACATCCGCGATTTTAATCCGCCGGTTACAAACACCGCTTCATCTCTATCCAGCGGGCGAATGTTGGTGCCGCTGGCCGCAAAGCAGGCCTCGCCGCTGTCGGCCGCAGGTTTGTAAGATTCAGGTAGCTCTTTCCAACTGTCGCCGCCATCAAAAGTGCGGGCGATGAAAAATTTGCCCCCAATGGGGTCGCCCAGCACAATGCCAGCATTTTCATTCCAGAACGACATGGCATCGAGAAACATGCCTTCTTTTTTGTTTTCGTAAACCACTTTCCAGCTCAATCCGCCATCCACGGTTTTTAAAATATAAGCCGGCGCATCCACTGCCATAATAACAGCCGTTGTGGCATCAAACGCTTCTATATCGCGAAAGTCGCGGGTTTCAAAACCTTTTACCACCCCCCCCTTCCAAGTGTCGCCGCCGTCGGTGCTTTTGCCTACGGTGCCGCCACTGCCGCTTACCCACAGCACGCGGTCGCTTACCACGCTGAGGCCGCGCAGGCTGGTCTTTACATCTTTGGTGAGTATTTCTACTTTGGGAAGTTTGTTTTGGGCAAAGGAAAAAAGCGAAAGGCAGCAGGCCAAAAGGAAAAGGAGATGTTTTTGCATAAGAGACAGTTGAACTTACGGCATACAAGATAGGGAATGGAAAGGAAAAATGCTATCGGGGAAAAGCGGGCGCAAATGAGAGGCGAATCGCGGCATTTAGAAACGTCTCTTTTCCATTTTGTGAATGGTGAATAGAACAGTGATTAAAGCGTCTCCATTTCCTTTTAAAATTGACCAATCACTATCCACTTTATTATTCATCAGTTCCTTGTTTATTGTTCAATATTCGAAACGTCTTCATTTCCTTTTAAAGAAAAAGCGCCTCTATAAAAAGAGACGCTTCAAAAATATTAAAAGGAAAAAGAGACGTTTTTACTGGTGCTGTGTGCTTTTCAACTTGTTGGCAAAAGCTTTTTTAAATTTATCAAGCTTGGGCCTGATCACAACAGCGCAATAAGGATTGTTGTTTTTGTTGTTTTCGTAATATTCCTGGTGGTAGTTTTCTGCCACGTAAAATTTATCGAGAGATGTTATTTGGGTAACTATGGGTTTGCCAAAAGCGTCTTCTTTATCCAACTGCTTTTTATAATGTTCTGCTTTTTGTTTTTGCTCGTCGTTGTGGTAAAAAATGGCGCTGCGGTATTGTGTGCCAACATCAGCGCCCTGGCGGTTGAGGGTAGTAGGGTCGTGCACCTGCCAGAAAACTTCCAGCAGTTCGTCGTAGCTTATTTTATCCGATTCGTATTCTATCTGCACACATTCGGCATGGCCGGTTTCTCCGGTGGTTACCTGTTTGTAAGTGGGGTTATCTACATGACCGCCGGCATAGCCTGACGTTACTTTCAACACGCCATTCAACTGTTCAAAAATAGCCTCGGTGCACCAAAAGCAACCGGTGCCAAAAGTGGCCGTATCTACTTTTTCTGACGAAATATTAACCAGTGATGTACTCATGCTTTTATAGTTATTTTCTGAACTGCAGGCCGTCATGGAAATAATTCCTGCAACAAACGCAATTACCTTCAAACTCATTGTATAAACTTAAGACACAAATTTCAAACTCTTATTCTTTTCTCAAAGTAGGACAGCCTATATTTAACAGCCCTTTTGGAGCCGTTTTTGCTTTATAAGCTCATATTTCAAAGATTTTAACTTTGCGCAAACTTTTCTTTTAACAATACATGAAATTATATCCTGAATCCGCATCGGTACAGTTGGAGTTTGACAAGATAAAAGCCCTGCTGCTGGAGAAGTGCCGGCTGGAGTATAGCAAGGCCAAAGCTGCCGACCTGCGCATTCACACGCATAAAGATTATATAGAGCGGGAGCTAAAGCAATCGCACGAGTTTAAGCAGTTGCTGCAAAATGGTATTTACTTCCCGAATGATTATGTGCTGAACCTGGCTAAAGAACTAAAGTTGCTGGGCATTCCCGGCGCGGTAATGACGGGAGAACAACTGGTGGCCATCCGCAAACTGGCGCTGAACATGGAAAGCATTTTCCGCTGGTTTGATGCCGAGCGCCGTAAAGCCTATGAAGCATTGACCGTGGTGATAGAAGGTACGTATTATGAAAAAACCATTCTTGCACTCATCAACGATGTAGTAGATGATACCGGTAATGTAAAAGACAATGCGAGCGAGGAATTGCAGAACATTCGTATGAGCCTTTACCGCAAACGTGCCGAGCTGCGCCGGGCTTTTGACCGTATCATCAGCAAGCTGAATAAAAGCGGCTACCTGGCGGATATAGAAGAAAGCTTTATGAACGGGCGCCGCGTGGTGGCCGTGTTTGCCGAGCAGAAAAGAACGGTGAAAGGAATATTGCATGGCGAAAGCGACAGCCGCAAAACAGCTTTTATTGAGCCTGAAGAAACCATTGAACTGAATAACGACATTTACGAACTGGAGAGCAGTGAAAGCCGGGAAGTGTACCGCCTGCTGCGCGAACTGACCGCACGCCTTTCTGTATATGCGCCGCTGCTGACCACTTACCACAGCATTGTAGGGGAATATGATTTTATACGTGCCAAGGCTTCCTTTGGAATTGATATGGCTGCCGAATACCCGGTGGTGATTGACAAAGCGCATGTGCACCTGGTAAAAGCCTTTCATCCGCTATTATACATTTATAATAAACGAAGTGGCAAAACCACCATCCCTACAGATTTAACGCTTGACAGCCAGAATCGAATCCTAGTCATCAGCGGTCCTAACGCCGGTGGTAAAACAGTGACCATGAAAACCGTGGGGCTGTTGCAGATGATGGTACAAAGCGGGCTGCTGGTGCCGGTGCACCCTTCCTCGCAGTTTGGTATTTTCAAA
>CBDTUH010000068.1:0-12704 GCA_965363375.1 uncultured bacterium | reverse complement strand
CGCGGCGCACCATCAGCCGGTTGAGCGAGCGTTGTACCGCATCGCCAAACACAGGGTCAATTTTCGATTCCAGCCACTCAGCCGGGCCTACAAAAAAATTAGCCAGCCTGCTTTCGCGCGTTTTTTCAGATAAGCTTTCAAACAGGGGCAGCGCCATCAGCAGTGCTGCCAGAATAATGGCATTGAGCAATCCGTTTAAAAAACCCGGAAAAATGCCCAAAAATCTGTTGATTCCATCGCGGTGGGTTTGCTCGGTAGTAAGGCTCAAAAGTTGACCGGCCACCACACCAAAAACAAGCCGTGCCAGCAGCACGGTAGCTATAAAGGCAATAGGCCGCGTCCACACACCAAAGGAGCGAATGAAATCTTCGATGAGGTTAGCCACCTGCGCATAAAAGAAAAAGCCGACTAGCAGGCTGCCCAGCCATGTAAGCATATTCAGCATGCCTATTACAAAACCTTTCTGGTAGCCGCTCCAAACCGAAACCAGGATTACAAGAATCAAAATAACATCAATGAAATTCATATGAAAGATTAATAAAAGAGGCTACCATGCAAAAAACAGGCTATCCGATTTTCACGGATATTATAAACGTCTCTTTTTCTTTTTGGCTGAAAAGTTGATTTAAGTTTATTAATAAATGTTATTACAGGAAACCTTCCGCACCCTTAAACAATAAATTTATCAAAACAGAGTTTAAAAAAAGCTTGCTGATTAAAAAATAAGATCCGTTAGCAGAGAATACTAAAAACCGCATGATTCTTGCTAAGGAGCAGCATTAAAATTAAACCACCTATGATTTTGCACTTCACGCCTAATATACACTTTACCAAGCTGATAAAAGCCGCAGATAAGCTGCGCGAATTTAATTTCCGTAAAATAAAAGGTGTAGATGGCCCGCTGTTCAGCATTGACGTGGCCGATGACCGAGGCAACCGTATTATTTTTAAAATGCAGCAGGAAGGAGCCCAATGGCGCATTATTGATAATGACCTGCCCCTATGGATTGCCAATGCAGAGAAAGAGCTGAACGAAAAAATAGCAGAAGAAAACGAATGATTCCTTTTAAAAGGAAAAAGAGACGTTTTTCATCATTTTGATGGCAAAACAAGAAAACGGTTATTGCGCAGGTAATCGTAAAAGGCACGCAGCTTTTGCAGCCTTTTTTTGTGCCCATCTTCATTTTCTACCAGTTGCAAGCTATACCCCGCTTGCCCGCAAAGGGTAACCAGGTTAAGCCGGAACTGATGTACACCACCCTTTACAGTGCGTTGCCCAATAAATTTTGAGGCCCCTGCTTTTTTTATCTGGCTGAGATCTAGACCGGGTTCTTTTGCTTCCAGCATTTCTATATACCAGGCTGTAATGCTCATTACCGAATCAATATCCTGCGTGTACACGGGTAAAAAGCGCGGGTTCAAATGCGCATCACCCTCAGCAGCAAGGGTAAATGGTTCCCGAAATGCCTTGTCTACCAATACAATAGATTGTGCTGCGGCACTGCAGCAGCTCAGCAGGCATATCAAAATAAATAAAGGCATAATTACCTCCTTTGTTTTGACCAATAAATTACGTAAATCATCGTAGAACTTTTCATCCGTTATTACAACCGGGAACAATTTCATTATATATGGTAAGTTTCATTTTCAGCCATCTATCTGAATTTTGTAAATGATCATATTATTTTTATTGTTCTTTCGAGGAAATTTTGGGGCATTTTAACAGTTTAAGCTTTTAAGGTCAGCTTTAATCGTAACAGGCATCTTATTTGGTTTATAGTTGGGTATAAATATTTAAACAATGAAACACACCAATAAATTCAGTTCTATTTTTGCCGCCTTTTCTATACTCACATTTATTACTATTGTTATGCTGATGATCAGTGGATTCTTTTAAAAAGAAAAAGAGAGGTTTTAAACCATTTCTCCTTTTTACCATCAATAAGGTAAACATGGCGAAAAATGAAAATCAAAATACTATTCCTTTCTATTCTTTCTTCTTTCCTTGTTTTTTCAGCACACTCGCAAACAATTGGAAAAAATCTGGACAACCTAGCTAAAGACCCATCCACTGCCCAGAACGCCGCAAAAGCTGATGTTTATATATTGGGACACAAAATAGCGGCCGACAACGTGCAAAAAGATGAACAACCAACTGCCCTAGGGCAAAAGCAAAAAAGAAAACATAAATACACGTTATTCAATAAAAAAAGGTTCCGCTAAAACGGAACCTTTTTCTTTTTACCTATTATCCTTTTAGCGGAGTTTTCTTACATCCACCGCACCTTTAAAGTTGGTTTTATCGAGCGTATTGTTGCCTTCCTTAATTGCCGGCGACTGTCGAAGTTGCGCCTCTTCCTGCGCGCTGCGGATGCCCATGGTAAAGCGGCCCGTAGTAATATACCGGATAGCGCTGGCCAGGCTGGCCTCATCCACATCGCCCCAATCTTTATCCAACCCGTCAGAAACTTTATGCGCTACCGGCAGGCCGTCAAAATAAGCTCCTTCGCCTTTTTGATTGGTACTGCGGAACGATACTGGAAAAATATACCAGCTGCCAACCGGAATGGGGAAATAACCCACCGGTTTACCATAAGTGTTAGATGGGCCCAGTAGAATCACATCCATATAAGGCTTCAGGTTGTTGATCACCAGCTCGCTGGCCGATGCAGTGCTGCTGCTTACAATAAAAAAGATGCGATTCAGGTTTAAACTGCCCAGTTTCTTGTAAAATTCGCTGCTGTTGTAGCGGGTGTACTTGTCGTTATATTCCTGCTTCATCATCAGTTGTCCGTTGGCCGCAGTTGGCACCAGGTAGTTAGCTAGTTTTTCCTGTACGCTTACATAGCCGCCGCCATTGTAACGCAGGTCCACTACCACATCGCTTACGTTTTCAGAGGCAAAGCGGCTAAACAAGCTGCTAAAGTGGTTGTACACTTGTGTGGTATCGCCCAGAAAGGAGTTGAAAACAAAATAGCCAATCTTTTTGTTGTTGATGTTGTAAACCGTATCAAGTATTACCGGCTGCTCCCTATAAGTAGCTGCCTGCAGGCTGATGTCGGTAGTGTTGTTATCGGGTTTTACAAAAGTAAAAGTAGAGCTGTTGCTATAAAAAACATTTTCTACAATAAAGTCGCTGTTGGCCGTGGATATATTGCTGTTGCCGTTGATTTTGGCAATGCGCCAGCCGCGGCGTACACCGGCGCGGCCTGCCGGCGATTGGGCTTCTACCGACTTTACACGCAGGTCGTTTTCGCCCCTGAAAAATACACTCAGCCCCAGGTCACCCGCAATACCTGATGAGGCATTGTCCCACGACTGTTTGTCAATTGCAAAGCTCCAGCGGTCCACAGGTTTGGAAAAGCCGTTTTCAATACTGTACTGGCGCAGTGCAGTCATAATTTTACCGGGGTCGGCATAGCTTTGGGCATCAAAACTAGAAGGGATCTGGTTGTACCATAGGTAAATATCCTGGCTATAGGCCAATACGGTATCTTTCATTGCATCGCGCGTACCAGCGGGCGGCGGCGTGGTGGCAGGTGGAGCCACTTCTTCTTCCCTGCCTACTTCTTTTTGGCAGGCGGTCAGCAGGGTCAAGCTGGCCAGTACGGCCATTACAAAGCGTTTCTTCAGGATCTGCATAGATGATCGGGTCGTTTTTTTTTAATTGATGGATGATAACTTGAAATACCGGTTTTTAGTATTTTACGATTGTTGATTTAACAACCTATGTTTAAATGAAAAAACAAACGTTTTTGTTCTCATATTAAACTTGAAAAATGGCCCTTTTAAAATTAGGAAAAAGCTGCGATACGCTTTGCACACAAATTGTTAAGTTATAAGCATTAAAAGGAAAAGGAGACGTTTTGAAAAAAGTAAAACGGCAAAGCGCCGGCATCTTATTGTACCGGACATTTAATGGTCAACTGCAGGTATTGCTGGTGCATTATGGCGGTCCGTTCTGGAAAGATAAAGACGAAGGCAGCTGGAGCATTCCCAAAGGCGAATATACCGAACCCGAAACGCCGCTTGAAGCGGCTGTGCGCGAGTTTAAAGAAGAAACCGGCACCGAAGTGCAAGGCCCATTTATACCGCTGGAGCCCATAGTACAAAAAGCGGGCAAACAGGTGCATGCCTGGGCAGCGTCCGGCAACCTGGATGCCGACAACATTGTGTGCAATACTTTTACCATGCAGTGGCCACCTAGGTCAGGACAATGGCAATCTTTTCCGGAAGTAGACAAAGCTGTGTGGTACACCATTGAAGAAGCCACCACTAAAATCAATCCCGCGCAGGTCCCATTTTTAGAACAGCTGGTGCAAATACTAAAAACAGCTTCCTGAATTTTAAAAGGAAAAAGAGACGTTTTATAAAGTTTTGCTGTGTAAGCACCAACCTTTATCTTTCTTAACAAAAACATTCAACGGTGAAACGTACGGCTCCTTTTCTTTTGCTGCTGACCGGCCTGTCGGTGCTGGCAGGTTACCTGCTTTCAAAGGCATCGCTGGTGGGCAAAACCGGCATTCATTTTTTTTATAAAGAATACAAATTTTTAAACAGCTGGTACAAAGGCGCCGCGCTGGTGCTGGCCGTATGGCTGCTGCTTTTTTGGGCACACCATTGGCTGCGGCAAAAGCTGTCCGCCCCAAAAACAAAGATTGCCTTTTTTGGCTCCATAGCCGTGGCACTTATTGGTTTTTACCTTACCTATTCCGATTTCAGAAACGACCTTTCACACCGGCTGCTGGGCGAGCGTTTTCACCTGGGCGCTTACCTTTTTTGGATCGGCTGGGTACTCATTGCTCTATTTCATCTTTGGCCGCAAAAGGAAAAAGAGACGTTGCCCCCGGCAACTTTGGTTGAATAAACGAAATGGAAAGGTTGTTGTGAAATGTAATGCAGAAAGCAGAACATGAAAAAGCCTTTCCATTTATCAACGGTATTAAAACGGATAGAAAAAGCGGTAACACCTTACCCCAAGGCCGCTATGTTTTACCTGTACGAAAAAGGTTTTACTTCTTTGTTTGAGCAGCTCCTCTCCTGCATTATTTCCATCCGCACGCTGGACGAAACCACCATTCCGCTTTCCGAAAAGCTGTTTTCTCGTGCACGCACGCCGCAGCAGCTGCTAAAACTTTCGCCAAAAGAGCTGGAAGATTTTTTGTATGGCAGCACTTTCCCGGGACAAAAGGCCTATACCATGCTGGGCATTGCCAAAGCCGCAGTGGAAGAATACGGCGGCGACCTGCCGGCCGATTTTGAGAAACTAACAGCATTGAAAGGCGTAGGACCCAAATGCGCCAACCTGGCCCTTGGCATTGCAGCCGGGCAGGCTGCCATAAGTGTAGATGTGCATGTACACCGCGTGGTCAACCGCTGGGGAATACTACAAACAAAAAAACCGGAGCAAACCATGCTGGCGCTGGAGCAAAATGTTCCAAAAGAAAAATGGATTGACATTAACCGGCTGCTGATGCCTTTTGGAAAACACATTTGCACCGGCTACAAGCCTTATTGCAGCACCTGTCCAGTGCTGGAATATTGCCGGCAGGTGGGCGTTACCAGCCATCGTTAAAAGGAAAAAGAGACGTTTTGATAAGCGCAAAAATATATTCAGGGCAATTATTTGTAATCGGCTGAACCGGCAGTATCTTGCTGCTGCAATTGGCCGCATTTTGTACATAAGCCTTGTTGCCAATTAGAATAAAAATGAAAAACCCGATCCTTATTTTAGCAGCAGCATTATTACTGCAAAGCTGCGCCAACTCCAACTCTGATTCTACACAAACGGCTTCTGACACTACTTTTTTACAGGAAAAAACAGATACGGCGAAAACATCTGTTGCAACAAAAGAAGTACCCATTGCTGATGCCGCCACCATCATGCAGCGCCGGCAGGTGCCTGTGCTTTGCTACCACGATATTAAAGACTGGAAACCCGGCCTGCGCCAGAGCATGAAGGAATATATTGTGCCGGTGGCATCTTTTAAAGAACAAATGCAATCGCTGGCTGATAGCGGCTACCAAACCATATCACCGGCCGACTATTACAACCACCTTACTCAAGGCGCTCAACTGCCACCAAAGCCTGTTATTATTTCTTTTGACGATGCCGACCTGGAGCAATACACCATTGGCGCTGCCGAGCTGGAAAAACACAATTTCAAAGGCGTTTTTTTTGTAATGACCATTGTGATCGGCAAAAAAAATTACATGAGCTCCGAAATGATCAAAGACCTGGCAGACCGCGGTCACAGCATTGGCTCGCACACCTGGGACCATCATAACGTAAAAAATTATACGGCGGAAGATTACCAGGTGCAGTTTACCGGCAGCCGCGAAAAGCTGGAAAGCATCACCGGCAAACCGGTGGAGTATTTTGCCTACCCCTTTGGCGTGTGGAACGAGGCGGCGCTGCCCGAACTGCAGCAGCGTGGTTATAAAGGCGCTTTTCAACTTTCGGCCAGCAAACGAGACAGCACACGCCCGCTTTATACCCTGCGCCGCATGATAGTGCCCGGCGACTGGAACACCGCTAAAATGCACAAATGGATAAAGATCAACTTTAAATAAAAGTGGAAGCCCCCAACTGGAATAAACGGCTTTAAAAGGAAAAAGAGACGTTTTGAAAAGGTGCATGGCACAAATGTTTTGTGTTTGTAAACAAAGCCTTGCATATGCCAGCCAACGATAACAAAAAAGCAAACGAAGCGCCAAGAGAAAGTACGGTTCGGCCGCTATCCGATACCATAGAAAATGCACATGCTTCAGGCGATGGCGCTTTTGAGCGCGATAAGGATACAGTGCTAGCCCCAAAAGAAGAAGGGCAGCAGGAAAGCGAAAAAGAAAGCCGCAGCACCAACGAAGCTTACTAAAAACAGCGCTGGCACAAAACTTTTGTCAATTGTTCAAAATCATTTCGGGTTATGGATACTTTATTTACCACTTCAATTATCATTAATGGCGAGAGCAAAAGCTACGATGTTACTTTTGCCAACGATGCTTATGTATTTACACCCGACAGCGAAGACAGTGTACCTTCCTTTAAAATCCGAAGGGAAGAAGATGAATGGAAACTGGATGGTGAGCTAAGCGACATTAGCCGGCAGCAGGCCACAGCCGCCCTGGAAAGCTATCTGCTTTCGCAGCATTAAACCTTATTCTTAAAAACGTCTCATTTTCCTTTTAAAACTCATTATGCCTTTTCTTGTTGACCTCTTTCCTCAATGAGGTTTTGATTTGTGTAATGATGAAAAGGAAAAAAAGACGTTTTTATGTTCCCGCGCTCTTTCACTTGATGCAAAACAATTTTGTGTGTTGCGCATTTTCTATAAAAACGCCCCTAATTTCCCCACAATTTTTATTCTGTCTTTCTTTACAGCCTATTGATGGTTAATTTTTTTTATTTCGACTGTTTTTTTCAACCACGGCTGTCTGTTGGAACGGTGTTTGGATTTATAGGTGTAAAATGAAGTGTTATGTTTCCAGTGTGGTTTTTTATAATATTGATTCTTTTGATCTGTTACCTGTTGTTTATTACACGTCCCAGTGAAGAAACGCTGATGATGATTGGTAAAAGCAAATGGCAAAAAATTCAATTTTGGTTGAAGAATAATAATGCATCGCGTGAGAATGCAGCTTAGGTAATGCACTATCAAACGGTATATTAGATTGTTCAAAAACAATGAATGAATTTGCTGTCGGCAGTTTATTATTTCGGCAGCTCTAGATTTGAAAACAACTCACATTCAGGTTGCACATATAATAATCCAATCAAGGCAGGTAGCAACTTGTAGTTTGATATTTTAGAGTAACAATTATTTCTCTACATATATATTAAAAGCCGGAATGTAAATCCGGCTTTTATCTTTTATAGAATACTGTCATTTTAAAAATGGTTTTTTAGTCTGCCCGGCGGCCGCTGCCACGGGTGAGCGCCACCAGCAATAAAATAAATACAGCAGCACCAATTACCCACACTACAGGATTGGTATACCAGCCGCCACCGCTATCTGTGTTTACATTTACATCCAGGCTGGCACCATCACCACCACCTTCCTGAGCAAAAGCCAATGCGCTTATTAAAGCTGCATAAACGGATAAATAAGCCTTTTTCATAACTAATGTTTAGTGTAATGATTAAAAAAATATGCCAAGGCTCAACAGCAAGTATTTATACATCACTATCTACTTAACCTGTACCCTATAGCCGCGCACCAAACAGCAGGCTGCCGATACGCACCATGTTGCTGCCGCACTGCACCGCCAATTGGTAATCGCTGCTCATACCCATCGATAAAATGCGAAAGGATGGAGAGACGTTTTGGTGCGCATCAAATAAAGCTTTTAAGGTTTGTAATTCTTTCTGCAGTTGCACCTCGTTTTCTGTAAAAGAAGCCATACCCATCAGCCCATAAATAGCTGCATGCGGCAATGGCTGCTGCCCTACCTCTTGCAAAAGCCCATTTAATTCTTTTTCATCAAGGCCAAACTTTGTTTCTTCCTGCGCAATATGCACCTGCAGCAATACATTGATGTTGCGATTAGCTTTAGCGCCCTGTTTTTCTATTTCCTTCAGCAGTTTCAGGCTGTCTACACCATGTATCAGGTGCACAAATGGTGCGATGTATTTTACCTTGTTGCTTTGCAGGTGACCAATAAAATGCCAGCGGATGTCTTTCGGCAATTTCGCCTCTTTATCAATTAATTCCTGCACATAATTTTCACCAAAATCACGCTGTCCCAGGTTGTACAACTCCAGTATTCTTTCCACAGTCTGCACTTTAGAAACCGCAACCAGCGTTACACCTTTTTCACCTAACCAACTTTTTATTTTTTGATACGCTTCAACGTTTACTGCCATGGTGTAAAAATAAAAAGTGCAGCCGACAATTAAGGGCTGCACTTTTTGCAAAAGGAAATAGAGACGTTTTTATTTTAGAATGGAACGACTGATAACTATGCGTTGCACTTCACTCGTTCCTTCATATATCTGCGTGATCTTGGCATCGCGCATCAGGCGCTCCACATGATATTCTTTTACAAAACCATAACCACCGTGCACCTGCACGGCTTCTGTAGTGGTCCACATGGCGGTTTCCGATGCGTACACTTTTGCCATGGAAGAACTTAATGTATAATCTTTTTTCTGGTCTTTATCGAAAGCAGCTTTCATGCAAAGCAACCTTGCAGCTTCAATGCGCGTAGCCATGTCGGCCAGTTTAAAGGCAATGGCCTGGTGGTTGGCAATTTCGGTACCAAAAGCCTTGCGGGTTTTGCTGTAGGCCAGCGCCAGCTCGTAAGCTCCGCTGGCAATTCCCAACGCCTGTGAGGCAATACCAATGCGGCCGCCGGCCAGTGTTTTCATGGCGAACTTAAAGCCAAAGCCATCCTCACCAATACGGTTTTCCTTCGGCACTTTTACATCATTAAACATAAGTGTATGTGTGTCGGACGCGCGGATGCCAAGCTTATTTTCTTTACCACCCACTACTACACCAGGCCAGCCTTTTTCTACAATAAATACAGAAATGCCTTTGTGACCTTTTGAAGGGTCGGTTTGGGCAATCACCAGGTATACAGATGCGGAGCCTCCATTGGTGATCCAGTTTTTGGTGCCGTTTAATATATAATGATCGCCTTTGTCTTCTGCAGTGGTGCGTTGCGATGTAGCATCGGAGCCAGCCTCAGGTTCGCTCAGCAAAAAAGCACCGATGTAAAGTTCTCCATCTTTCATACCCTGCGCCAGCGGTGTCAGGTATTTTTGCTTTTGTTCTTCAGTTCCGTAAGCTTCCAGTCCGTAACAAACAAGGCTGTTGTTCACGCTCATGCACACACTTACGCTGGCATCTATTTTACTGATTTCTTCCATAGCCAGTACGTAGCTTACGGTATCAAGGCCGCTGCCGCCGTATTCGGGGCTCACCATCATACCCATAAAGCCCAGTTCGGCGAGCTTCATTATTTGTTCGCGGGGAAATTGCTGTTTTTCGTCGCGCTCTATCACGCCGGGCAGGCATTCGTTCTGCGCAAAATCGCGCGCAGCGCGCTGTATCATCAAATGTTCTTCACTTAATTGAAAATTCATGGCAAGCTATTTTGTGCCGCAAAATTAACAGAAAACTGCTGTGCTCAAACTTTATTGCCATTTTTGTTGACAGATGGTGAAAAACAGCGGTTATTATTCTATCAAGAGTTTCACATTTCCTTCAATAGGATGTGCCACACAGGTAAGTACCAGCCCCTGCGCCAGTTCCTTATCCGTTAATACCTCATTGTAACTGTGCCACACTTTGCCGCTGGTGCAGCGCGCCAGGCAGTTGCCGCAGCGCCCTACTTCGCAACTATAAGGCAGGCTAATGTTACTGTTTTTAGCTGCCTGTAAAATGGTATCTGGGTACTGAGCTTTGAAATGATAATGCGCATCTCCCATGTTTATTTCCACTTCGTGAGCATCGGTATCAGGTGGTGCTGGGCGCGGTAGTTTTATACGTTGAATTACAAAATCTTCTTTTTTTATATGATCTGCCGGGACGCGCGCCTCTTGCAACACGTAGCTGCACATGCGCATGTACGATTCGGGTCCGCATACATAAAAAAGCACTTGGTTGAAAGGATGCACCACCAGTTCACGAACAAATTTTTCCAGCAGATCGCGGTAGAGCCTGGCCTTGTTTAAATCTTTACTGTTGCTGAACAAAAACTCAATATGCAACCTATTACCATATTGCTGCTGCATCATTTGCAGCTCCTGCAGAAACAATGTTTTTGCCGGACTGGCATTGCTGTAAACCAGTGTTGCTTTTACGTGCGGATACAGGTGCAGTACGGTTTTTAAAAGGGAAAACACAGGTGTAATACCGCTGCCGGCCGCCAGGAAAAAAACCTGCTGAATACTGCTCATATACTGCGGAAGCGTAAAGCGGCCTGCAGCACCCGTAGTAACCAGTCGGTCGCCGGGCTTTGCGCTTTCAACCAGCCTTCGTGAAAAAAAACCATTCTCCAAACGCTTTACACCAATGCGCATGGATTCACCCAGATCGGGAGATGAAGTAAAAGAATAGGAACGCCTTACTTCTTCATATTTGCCCTGGTGCACCAGCGTAATGTATTGACCGGCCTTGTAAGAAATATTTCCATCCAGTTCAAATATTTTAAAACCTTGAATCGGTTCTGATATGGATAGAATGGTTACTTTTTTGAACAGGCCTGTATTTGAATCTTTTTCTTCCATTGATAAAATTTTCGGGTTGCATTTCCGGTTAGCAAAACGTCTAGTTTTCCTTTTGCAAATTTTCAATATCAATTTTGATTGAAAAGGTTGCAAAACAAAACGTCTGCTTTTCCTTTTAAAGTTGGGCGTCATCTATTGAACATTCACAATCATATTTCGAAATTCTTCATTCAATATTTAAAAACATCTGCTTTTCCTTTTATTTACTTTTACTCCTCTATGCCCAGCGAGTTTTTTGCCAGTAAAATAGTTTGCTCGCTGCCGGTATATTTTCCTTTTTCATCCGACAATTTTACCACCGGCGTCCACGACTCACCTTCGGGTAATGCTTCCACTATTTTCATTACAATGTTCATGGGTTTTAATCCCACATCGTTGGTAAGATTTGTGCCTATGCCAAACGACATACTTATTTTACCCTTACAAAATTCAGCAATACGCAGTACACGCTCGTAGTTGAGCGAATCGGAAAAAATTATAGTTTTGGTTTGCGGATTGATGCCAAGGCTTTGGTAATGTTCTATGGTTTTTTTGGCAAATTCAACCGGGTCGCCGCTGTCGTGGCGCACTCCATCAAAAAGCTTGGCAAATTTTTTATCGAACTGCTCAAAAAACTCATTCGTTGTAAATGTGTCGGAAAGTGCAATACCCAGGTCGCCGCGAAATACATCCACCCAATGCTCCAGCGCCAGCGTGTTGGCCATTTTAAAACCATACTTGGCCGCATGAAACATAAACCATTCGTGCGCGTGCGTGCCTATAGGTTTGCTACTTTGCAGCATGGCAAAATGTACATTGCTGGTGCCAACATAAGTGCCATCGCCGAATTTTTTCAACGCGTCTACAACTGTTTTGTGTACTTCGTAAGAGTGGCGGCGGCGTGTTCCAAAATCAGCTACGGTAACACCCAAAGCTTTGTATTTTTCAATTTTATTTTTGGCCTGTGCCGCCACTTCCTCATTTGTTGCGCGCTTTAAATTTTGGGTTTGGTAAAAGAGTTCAGAAATAAGCGACAACAAGGGCACTTCCCACAAAATGGTGCGGTACCAATAGCCTTCTACAGTCACTTCTACATTGGTACCGTTCTGTGTTATTGTTACTTCGCTGGCATCGTAGCAATAGCCCTGCAAAAAGTCGAGATAAACGGGATCCAGGTAAGGACAGGTTTTGGCCAAATATTCTTTTTCTTCTTTGGTAAGCCTGAGGCCCGACATGGCATCTACGGAATGCTGCAGCACCTGAGCAAAGCCTTGGGGAAATGCGTGCTGACCACGGTTGATAAAGCGATAACGTGCTTTGGCTTTTGGAAATAATTTGACCACGGCCTGCTGCATGGTAAACTTGTAAAAATCGTTATCCAGCAAGGAAGTAAAAGTAAAGGGTGTTGATTGCATGCTTTAAAATTAAACCCTTACCTGCAAAATACGCACCGATAGATATAAGGAAGCTTATTTGATTTTAAAAGGAAATA
>CBDTUH010000067.1:0-12742 GCA_965363375.1 uncultured bacterium | reverse complement strand
CATCAACCGCAGTGTTGAAAAAAGCGGCCTTAAAACCAAAGACCTGGTGTTGCAACCACTGGCTTCTGCTGCTGCCGTAATGGCGCAGGAAGACCTGGAAGCTGGTGTGGCTATTGTGGACATTGGTGGCGGTACTACCGACCTGGCTGTGTTTTACGAAGGCATTTTAAAGCACACAGCGGTGATTCCGTTTGCCGGCGAAAACATTACCAACGACATTAAAACAGGACTGGGCGTATTAAAACAGCAGGCCGAACAAATGAAGGTGCAGTTTGGTTCCGCATTGGCCAACGAAGCTAAACAGAATGCTTACATCACCATTCCCGGTTTGCGTGGTATGCCGGCCAAAGAAATCAGTGTAAAAAATCTGGCTAACATTATTCAGGCGCGCATGAGCGAGATACTGGATTTTGTTACCTACCATTTAAAACAGGTGGGCCTGGACAATAAAATGCTCAATGGCGGCATCATACTCACCGGCGGCGGCTCGCAGCTGAAACACCTGATTCAGCTTACCGAGTATGTAACCGGCTTAAATGCACGTATTGGTTTGCCCATTGAGCACCTGGCGCCCGGCCACATAGAAGAATTGTCAAGGCCAACCTACTCAACCTGTTTGGGTTTGATACTGAAAGGATGCGACGATTATGAAAAAAGCCGCAAGCATTTTGAAGACACGCATATAAAAGTAGAGATACCAGAAAGCCTGCGTACCAAAACGGCTGTTGTAGCAGAAGTAGGAGATGAGGTAGAAGAAGAGGAAGTGGAAGAAAAAGTAACAAGAGAACGAGGAAGGCGTTTGCTGCCCAACATCTGGGATAAGTTTAAGGATGGATTGATTAATATGTTTAAAGAAGAGGACGACCGGCATTTGTAAAAAAGAAAACGAACCCTTTAAAACCAGCCTAGCCAGCTAACCATTCCATCTAACAACATTAACAGCTGCCGTAGCAGCGCAAACAATATTAGCTATGATTCAATTTGATTTGCCAAAAGAAAAATCTTCTATCATAAAAGTAATAGGCATTGGTGGCGGTGGCAGCAACGCCGTCAACCACATGTACAGCCAGAATATAGAAGGAGTTAATTTTATTATTTGCAATACCGATGCACAGGCCATTGCCCTGAGCGATGTGCCCAATAAAATTCAATTAGGACCACACCTGACGCAAGGGCTGGGCGCCGGCGCCAACCCCGAAATTGGCCGCCAGGCAACTGAAGAAAGCCTGGAAGAACTGAAAGCCATGCTGGAAGTAAATACCAAGATGGCATTTGTAACCGCCGGTATGGGCGGTGGCACTGGTACCGGTGGTGCGCCCATCGTATCGCAGATTTGTAAAGACCTCGGAATTTTAACCGTAGGTATTGTAACCACGCCGTTTGCCTACGAAGGCCGCAAGCGCCAACTCCAGGCAGAAGAAGGCATCCGCAACCTGAAGCAGTATGTTGATACATTACTTGTAATCAGCAACGACAAGCTGCGCCACCAGTTTGGCAACCTCAAAATGCGCGAAGCTTTTGCCAAAGCAGATAATGTGCTGGCAACCGCTGCCAAATGTATTACCGATGTTATCAACAGCACCGGTCAGATCAACGTTGACTTTGCCGATGTATGCACGGTAATGAAAAACGGTGGTGTAGCTATATTGGGCAACGCTTCTGCTGCCGGCGAAAACCGCGCACAGGTAGCCATTGAAGAAGCGCTGAACTCGCCGCTGTTGAATGATAATGACATCCGTGGTGCCAAATGGATCCTCATCAACATCAACTCGGCCGAAGGCGAGCACGAGTTTACGATGGATGAGGTGGACATTATTCAAAATTATCTACTCAGCCAGGCCGGCGATAATTCCGATGTGATTTTAGGCCTGGGCTACGACAATTCTTTGGGCAATAAAATTGGCATTACACTGATTGCTACCGGTTTTGAATACCACGATCCGTTTACCAAAGCAGAAGCACCAAAGGCAGTAGAAAGACCAAAAAGTGAAGAAAAAATTGTAATGACGCTGGGTGGCGAAATGGTAAGCGAAAAGAAAGCCGAAGCGCCTGCACCGCCGGCCGACCCGCTGGCTCCGCAGCTGATGGATGAAAACCGTGTGCTGGTAGAAGCGCCCATGCCATCGCTGGATGTAGCGGCTTACGACCTGCCCCTGTCGCACCCCGAAATTATACCCACGCCCGAAGCGGAGAAGGAAGTGGAAACGCACCTGCAGCTGAAACTAAAGGAAGTGGAATTTTCTGAGGCGGAAAAAGAAAAAAGAGAACTGGATGCGAAAAAGCAGTTATTAAACGATAAATTTGAGCAGTTGCGCCAGAACATACTGGGACAGGTGGCCACCAATCCCGGCGCAACGCAAAATACTTACCCGTCGTCTGCAGCGTCGGGTGGTTATCTGGCCAGACCCTCCAATATTTACTCAGATCCTAAAACGGATGTTTCCGCAAAAAAGACTGTTGAAGAACCCCATCCTGCTCCCCGTGCAAAGAGCGAAGACACAGAGTCTTTCCCCATGCAACTGGTGATCAAGAATGAGATTCCGGCGGCGGATGCGCCACCGGCGGCTCAAGCTCAAATGCCTACCATTCCCCCGGCAGAGGACCCTGCGCTGCAGGACAAGGCCGAAGAGGAAAGGCGGAAAGCGGCAGAACGATTACAGAAACTGCGCAACCTGTCGTTCAACATTAACGCTGCCGACCCTAACAATGAGCTGGAGACCGTACCGGCATACATCCGCCGCAACATGGAATTGTACAACAGCACAGCCCATGTTGAGGACTTTTACAGCAACTACAGGGTAAAGCCCGGTGATAACAACCAGGCGCAGATCAGTACCATCAATACCTTTTTAGACGGCAAAAAGCCCGACTAAACCTTTGTTCACTGTAAAAAAAAGCCTCAATGGCTTGTGTTTTTAGTTGTTTCCCCCGTTGCTTGCAGCGGGGGTTTTTTATGTAAAAGGAAAAAGAGACGTTTTAATATTGAGTGCAAAATTTGTGTTGACGACACTATTAATACAAAAAGCCAATGCTACTTATTTGCAAAACAATCATTTCTATTTTCTTGTATATCTGAGGGATGTCGTTTATTATTGTGTTGTATGCAAGACTGACGGAACTCTTTAAACACTCCAGATAAATGCTCGGACTTATCGTTCAACTTATCTTCTCTTGGTTAATTGTTTGGTTTTATGAAAAGAATGATCTGCGAGTGTTGGGCTTTTTTCCAACCAAAGCAAGATTGTTGGACTTTCTTTTGTTCTTTGTTATAACTGCAATCTGCTGCTCAACTGGGTTTTTATTAAAAACGTATTTTGGAGGACTTCGTTGGGAATTGAATCCAAAACTAACATTTGGACTTATTTTAGAGGGCGTCAGGTGGAACATCGTGTCAGTAATTTTTGAAGAACTAATATTTCGTGGTGTTCTTTTCTACATTCTTATAAAAAAGATTGGCTTTACAAAAGCTATTCTTATTTCTGCTATTGCCTTTGGCATTTATCATTGGTTCTCTCAAGGTGTCTTTGGAAATATTGGGCAAATGGTAATAACTTTTCTGCTTACAGGAACAATGGGGCTATTGTATGCTTACGGATACGCTAAGACTATGTCCCTTTATGTACCTTCTGCCATTCATTTAGGCTGGAATATTACGCAAGGATTTGTGTTCTCGGATGGGCCGATCGGAATTGGGGTACTAAAACAAGTGGGTACAGAATCCTTTAGAACAGATTCGTATCTTATCTTCTATATAATTTTCTTAATTCCCATGTTAAGTGCTTTATTGATAAATTTCTATTTACTCAAAAAGAAGAAACAAGTTGATCTTCGCATTTATGAAGGCCAGCACACAACATCAGGTTGGCAGCAATTATCATAAACCTCTTGCTAAAATATTATCATCTGCAATTTGCCTTACTAGTTCATAGCACTTTAAAATGGACTTATTAGCTCATAACCATAATAATATTCTTAACAAGGGATAGAAAAACAAGCTTTATTTTTTACTTTACCGACTCTAAGCACATTAAATGAAACTTATTAAATCAACTCTGATTTTCCTTCTGTTTTTTTCTTTCTGCAATAAATCTTTTTCACAGGATGCACTGAAAAAAACATCACCACTTCGATTTTTGATTGTTAGCGCTTTGGAACTAGGAGGTGATAAAATAGCGGAAGTATACTTTAGCAATGGTGAAAAGCAGGGTGTTAGGGCCGGTCAAGGAATATCAGTGGGAGTAGGTGGCCAACTGCAAATTCCAGGGGCAGATAAATTTTTATTACGATCAACTGTTGGATTTAAATATGTAACTACTGCCGCAGATAATGTGCACATTCGTTTGACCCGAGTTCCAATAGTTATTAGTGGAAGTTATATGGCATCACCTAAATTACGCTTCAGTGCAGGTATGTCAATGCATAGAAATATACACTTTAAAACGGATGGCCTGGGTGAAGATTATAAGTTTCAAGGAGCTAATGGAGCTACATTTGAAATTGCCTATGCAGGGGTAGGCATTAGTTACACAGCAATGAAATATAAAGATCAGTCAAACAATAATTATTCAGCCAACGCAGTTGGTTTGTCATATTCCATAGCTATTCCAAATAAATAAAAAGTGGAGATACAGTTCAGGCTTTTTAAAATCATATCAAAACCTATTTTGTATATATCAATTCCTGCACATGTCATGAAACACATAATACTAGTTATTATCGTATCAGCTATTTCAATTGCTGCTAGAACTGCAGAACCATTGAATGGTTACATTGTAATGGCAAATAATGATACCATACAATGTAAAATCAAAAGTGGTAGATTTTTAAACAACCCTTTTAATGGAATAACTATAATCAATGAGCAAGGTAAAGATGAGTCTTTACCATCCAAGGATAAAAAAATCATTGCATTCGGTTTTGTAGAGAATTTAAGAAGTTTCCATTACCTGTTTGTTGATGTAGGGGACAAACTCGAAAGTGGGTTTTATCAACTAATTGTTAATGGCCTTAAGTATAAGTTATACAGTAGACCCACAACCGTATACGGCGGCAACCCAACCTACGTTTTGTTCAACCAAAAAAATGACTTTACTAAATTTGAACCTTGTGTAGTTTGTCCATGGAAAAAGCAATTGCGTCAATTGCTTAAAGATGATCTTAAGGCGCTTGAACATATAGAAAATGCATCCCGGGTTGACATTCCAAAGTTTGTTAAAGACATAAATAAACTGTAAAAGTTTAAAATGGAAAGTATACCTAACATCGGGCTCCAAAATATCGGAACTGCAAGTAAGCCCATAAAAGCAATAAAGGGCTTTATTGAGTTACCCTACTGGACGGGTTATTTTTTGACTGAAAAGACGAATTATTCGATTAAAACCAAAGTTGTAACCAATGGTCGTATTGATCTTTGGGTTGACGGTGAGATTAGGGCAGATGGCAGCTTCTCCATTGACCAGGAACAGGCAAATGCCTACTTCTTTTTAATAGAACATCAAGAAAAGATCAAGCATTCTATTTTACAGGAACTTAAAAAAGAATTTCCCCGTTTGCTTTCAGATGAATATGCTTCATGGGACCAGGAAGCCGGAGGCTTGCCCAAAATTTCTGATTTAACCCCGGAGTTTGACTTTAAAAATTACATAGGACCCGCATCCATAAGCATTGATGAAAACGTAAAAGATGAAGTAGCTTATATCAAATGGCATTTCCAATGCCTGTGGGATCCTGAGCATGGTTTTGAAGTGATAACCCACAAAGACAGGGTAATTGATTTATCTCCGGAAGCAGATATTTTTAAAATCCATAAGGACAATGGCACTTATGAAAAATTGGAAGAAGCGTTAATGAATAAAGTATGGAAGGTATCAAAGAAAAAAAAGTGGTGGCATTTTTGGTAAAATAGAAAAGTTGAAAAGTGGCAGCCAACAATCAGATTGTTGCTAAGCTGGCAAACCCAATCCAACATCAACTTTTGCTTCACTTATTATAATTGGTTTCAACCAACATTACGTTATAGATCAACAGAATATATTTATACTTTGGTTGATCAAAGTACTTCAGTTGCCATGCTGACCGTTATAGAATTAACAACTGCAGTAAGCCGACAACGTTCATATCCTTTTTTTATCAACAACCATGAACCAGGAAATAAAAGTATACAACGACAACCTTACATCCACCGACAAAGAAATTGGTGATCAACTCGCCAACATCATTGATAGCGAATTGACAGAAGGGGAAAGCAAGCTCTGGCACCGGCACCCGGTGTGGTTTTTGGCCGGCAACCCCATTGTTGGTTACAGTAAGCAAAAGGCAGGCATCAGGCTTATGTTTTGGAGCGGTGCCGATTTTGAAGAAGATGGTATAAATGTTAAAGGAGAAAAATTTAAAGATGCTTCCCGCTTCTACAACGGGGTAGCTGAAATCAATCCCGAAGAGGTGAAGCGCTGGCTGCAAAAGTCAAAAGAGATTCAGTGGGATTATAAGAATCTTGCAAAAAGAAAAGGTAAATTAGAGCGATTGAAATAATATGAAAATTACCGCCGAACACATACAGCGCATCGCTAACATGACCTTTGCCTCCGTATACCCACACTATTTTGCCAAGGTGGAAAAAAAGGGCAGAACAAAAGAAGAACTGCACCAGGTAATTCAATGGCTTACAGGTTTTGACGACAACAAACTACAGGAACTGATAAAGGAAAAAGCGACGTTTGAAACCTTTTTTGCGAAGGCCACAATAAACCCCAATGCACACCTCATTACCGGCCTTATCTGCGGTTACCGCTTAGAAGAAATTGAAGACCCCTTAACGCAGCAGGTGCGTTATTTAGACAAGCTGGTGGATGAACTGGCCAAAGGCAAAAAGATAGAAAAAATTTTGCGCGGCTCTTAAAGCGAGTAACTTATTAAATGGTAAAACAAGCCATCTTGGCATAAGCAAAATAATTGCTTAACCGCGCATTATATTTGTACTACTCCCATAATGACTACAGACCTGACCTATAATAACCTCATTGGCGAACTCGACAAAAGCTTCCCGCAATTTCACAGTTACCTGGGTGAGCTGCGCAATTCCATGCTTGATAACGTGAGTGTTTATTTTACCTTTTTCAGCGTGTACCTGAAAGAGAACTGGCAGGATATAGAAATGCACCAACAACTGGCCCCGCTGCTGCAGCAAATGCATGATTCGGCAGATGAGGCTTCCCAAATAATACTACACGATTTTCTGCTGGATGTGTGCAGCAGTTGTAAAGAACATGATAACGACATCAATACTTTATTGCAGCATTTAACACCCCAATTGCAGCAGCAGCTTTTAAACATCAACAGCCAATGGCTGGTAGCCGCATGCGAACTGCCACGCGGCTGTTGCTAATAAACAACAAAAATTACATCACGGCATGATGTAAAAGCCAAAAAGAAAAAGAGACGTTTTGCTTTACACACTTTTTTTATAAAGAGATGCTAAAAAAATTTTAGCATCGCAGGCGAAAAAGGTTTACGGTTCCAAACATTTATTAAAACGAAAAAGAAACGTTTTGGATTTACGATTTAGCCAGTCTAAAAGGAAAAACAGACGTTTATTATAGAAAGACACTTTTAAGTTTGAATAGCCCATCCCTGTAATCCTGTATTCTATAATCCGCGAAATCCGTGATTTAAAAGGAAAAAGAGACGTTTTTGAAAATCCCTTTAATCCTTTTTGAATCCTGCAAATCCGCGGTGCAAAAGGAAAAACAGACGTTTCCTAATTGGTATTCACCCGCTGGCGCTCTTCTTCAGATGCGGTGCTGCGCGCCCTTTTTTGTTTTATTTTATCACTGCCAAAATTACGGTTGTAGCTAAGCCTGAAAAGCGTATTGGTAAACCGTAACTTTGAGATTGACACCAGGTTTTGGTCTGGTGCGTTAATAGCTATTCTAAAAGTAGGCGGTCCCCAAACGTTGCTCACGGCAATCCTTAATGCACCTTTATTATTATCCAGTTTTTTTTGCACGCCCAGGTCGGCACGGCTAAAGCTTTTGGCTGTGTAAATACCCCACATGCCACCCGAAATATAAAAGGCTGTCAGCTCCACCGTAAAGCTTTTGGGTAAGGTGAATGTATGGGTTGTATTGGCACTGTAATTTTTGCGTTGTATTTGCAAAGGTTCGCCTTTGTATACTGCATTCAGTTCCTGCCAGGTGGCCGATATATTGTTTTGCATATTCCACCAGGCAGTAAGTTTTGTCGGGAGCGAAACATTGAGGTTTGCCACTTTACGGTTGTCCTGGTTTTCGGCAGCCAGTATATGTTTGTTGGTAACGGCATCTATACGCGGTGCAAAATTGGTAATTGGTGCTGTTTCAAAAGTATACCTGGCACTAACAATCAAACGCTTGAAAACATAGCTGGCTTCTGCTGCGTTGGATATGGCAGGCTGCAAGGCAGGATTGCCGGAGAAAAAAGTATTGGGATCTACAAAGTAAACAAAAGGTGCCATGTCGTTAAATGTAGGGCGGGTAATGCGCCGGTTAAACGAAAGGGTAAGCGAATTGTTTTCGTTTAGGCTGTGCGAAAGAAACAGGGTAGGAAACCAATTGCCATAATCGCGGTCTACAATGTTTTGCTGCTTTTTAGAACCCAGGTTTGACAAGGTATGCTCAAAGCGCAAACCAATTTTGGCCGACGTTTTTTTATCCAGTTGCAGGCTTGCCGTAGCATAGGCAGCATTGATGTGTTCCTTCAGGTCGTAAATAGCAGTTAGTTCTTCATCTGTTATCCAGCCGTTTTGTTTTTGTTCTTTAAACCATACATCGTTGATAAAAGTAGAATAGGTGGTTTTAAGGCCGGTTTCAAGGTCTATTGTTTTGCCCAGCTTGGTTGTATAGTCGGCACTGGCTACCCAAAAAGTAATAGGTGTTGTTTTGCTGCTGCGGGTAATGGTGTTATACAAAAAAGTGCCGCTGCCATAATAGTATGCGTTGTTGTAATCGGTAAGGTTGGCATCTTTATAATACACATAATCAACATTCAGCGATAACTTTTTATCCTGCTTAAAAACATGGTACAGGTTGATGTTGGCGCTGTAGTTATTAATGGGATGTTCTTCTTCATTGGTGATGGTAATGGTGGTATCTAATTGGCCGTTGATAAAGATGCGGCTATGGTTAACAGCAACCATTGAAAACAGGTTGCTGAAGGTAGACAGTAAAACGCCGATTGTTGTTTTCGGGGAAAGTTCGTAATCCAGCCCAATGCGGCCATTGTGCGCTTCGCGTGCCGTGTTCCTGTCGGTAAACATGCTGCTTTCAATAGCATCGGGCCCCTTTTGAATGTTGCGGTAAAAATTAAAATATTGCAGCAGGCCTGTGTAGGCAAAAGAATAATCACCAAAAAGGTTCCATTCGTTTTTGCGGTGGTTAAAGTTGAAGCTGGCTGCCGCCACCGGCTTTTTACCATAGCCAACAGTAGCCGAGTAAGAGCCGTTGGTGCCGTACTGCGTGTTCACCTTCATAACAATATTGATGTAGCCCGCATTGCCTTCAGCATCAAGGTTAGCCGGCGGGGTGGTTATCAGTTCAATTCTTTCTATATTGCCCGCGTTCATACCGGCCAGCATTTGCACCACTGCTGCCATAGGTATGCGGCTGATTTTTCCGTTAAGCATTATCATCACACCTTCTTTACCACTCATGCTGATGGTGTTGTTTTGCTGGTCTACCATAATGCCCGGCGACCGCATCAATACATCCAGTGCAGAACTGCCTGTTGCGGTAATGCTACTGGCCACGTTTACCACCAGGCGGTCTGTCTTTTGTTCAAACAAGGGCTTTTTGGCTTCTACAGTTACATTACCCAATTCCACTTCTTTTTCTTTCAGCTGCAGTACCGCTACTTGCTTGTCTTCTTTATCGGTCAGTTCAAAAGAAGGCGTAAAGGTTTGCTTTAAACCTGTAAACGTTGCTGCAATAAAGTAATGCCCCGGCTTAATGTTATTGAAGCGGTAATGACCTGTGGCTGATGATACCGAACCTTTGACGAGTGCAGAATCTTTGAATGCCAACAATAATACATTGGCCTGCACCAAAGGCTTTCCATCTTTATCGAGCAACTGGCCCGAAATGCCGCCTTGTGCACCGGCTGTTAATGATGCTGTTGTAAAACTTAAAAACAGTAAAAAAGAAAGCATTGCCCGCCGGGGTAGAAGGTTGTTTTTCATCATGCAATAGTTTTGATTATTAACTAAAACGTTTTACATGAGTAGCAGCTTGGCAGGTACATTCAGCAGTCTGGATGGGGAGTGGGGTTAGTATAAATGTAAGAAAATGAGAAGCCGATTGCAAAACTATTTTTTGGTGAAAATGAGACTACGCCTGTATTTGGAGCTGTGCAGGGCCCCATTTTTTACATAAGCGGCAAAAAAAGCCGGTTATTTTTTTAAAAGGAAAAAGAGACGTTTTTCTGAACCTTCAGATTTACTTTTCAGCAAACAGGAAAGCTGCAGTCCATGTTGTTTTTTTGCCAGTTCATAGCAGTTCTACTTTTCCAGGCCTGTAGCGCACTACATCTTTGCACCACAATCAAAACACAAAAACACCTCGCAACCAAAACTAACTTGTTTATGAAAAAAGTTTTTATGAGCCTGCTGATGCTGGCCGCTGTTACTACCACCTTTACTGCCTGTGAAAAAGATGATCCTGCAAAGGATAAAATTGAAACGCCCAAAACTACCGTGCCCGACGAACTGGTAGGTAAGTGGAGCGCCGGCGATTTCGACATCACCGAATTTTTAAGCTACAACGGCACCAGCCAGCCAGATGCTACAGAAATGGTTGCCTACAGCATTGCCAAAGACGGCACCGCAGAGCAATTTATTTATTACCGTTTTGAAGATGGCAAGCAAACCCTTACGCATCGTAAAGGCTCGGTAACATTTAACGAAACCACACACGCGTTGCAGTTTTGCCCGGCCGAAGGCACGATACGTAACTTTGAGGGCAGCACCAAAACCGAAGGTGCCATTGCCAAAGAAGGGCTGTACCCCACCTACGCACCAAAGTATCGGCATATAACGGTGGAGCCTTACCAGCAGCATATTTTTATGAGTGCCATTAACGACCAGAATCAAGAAGTAGGCTTTTTGAAAGGCAGCTGGTAAAATGTCTTTTTTTTGTGAATGTTCAATTGTCAATATTTTGATTCTTTAAAACACATCTCTTTTTCCTTTTAATATTGAGCATTTACCATTCAAAACTTCATTATTTGAAATTCCTTGGCCTTTGTTCGTTATTCCCAAACGTCTCCATTCCCTTTTAACCATAACTAAAAAAAGAGAGGCCCCGTAAGGCCTCTCTTTTTTGTGTAGCCTGGTGCAAGGCAACAAATTTGCATCTTTGCAGGTTAATACAGCATATGGCAACAGTATTGGTTACCGGCGGCACCGGCATGATAGGTAAAAGCCTGACAACGGCATTGGTGAAAGCAGGCTATCAGGTTATAATTCTTTCGCGCGAAAAAAAGGAGACTACGGAAAAAAACATCTCGTACGCGCAGTGGAATCCGGCTGCCCAAACCATTGATGCTGCTGCGGTGCAGCGTGCCGATTATATAGTGCACCTGGCGGGCGCCAATGTGGGGCAGGGCCGGTGGACCGAACAGCGGAAAAAGGAAATCAGGGACAGCCGCGTGCAAAGCGGCAACCTGCTGGTAAAAGCGCTGAAGGAAAATGAAAACGGGGTAAAAGCAGCGGTGAGTATGTCGGCTATTGGCTGGTACGGTGCCGATGCCGAAGTGCCCAACCCCAAACCTTTTGTGGAAGAAGATAAACCCGACAATTCGTTTTTGGGCGTTACCTGCCAGCAGTGGGAAGCAGCCATTGCACCTGTTGAGCAATTGGGCAAGCGGCTGGTGATTTTTAGAACAGGCATTGTACTAAGCAACGAAGGCGGCGCCTACAAAGAATTTAAGCGGCCCGTGCAAATGGGTGTGGCCAGCGTATTGGGCAGCGGCAGTCAGGTTATCAGTTGGGTGCATATTGACGATATGGTGCGCATGCTGATATTTGCCATAGAAAATGAAACGCTGAAAGGCGTGTACAATGCCGTGGCGCCGCAGCCTGTCACCAACAGGGAAATGGTAATGCAGATCGGTAAGGAAAAAGGCTTTTTTATACCGGTGCCCGTGCCTGCCTTTGCACTAAAAATAGCCCTGGGCGAAATGAGTGTGGAGGTGTTGAAAAGTGCAACCGTGTCATCCAAAAAAATTGAAAACGCCGGCTTTACATTTCAGTATCATACCATTGTGCAGGCTGTAAAAAATTTAAAGTAAAGCTTCATGTCAGATTAAAAGGAAAACGTCTGATATTCCTTTTAAAGTTGATGGTTCTTAGTTCATGGTGAAGAGCCATTTCAATTCTTCATTTTTTTGCTATTTCATGCAATAGCGCAAAAGACAAAACGTCTCTTTTTCCTTTTCATTTGAACATTCTTTCATTCATTATTCACTATTGACAACTTCTTTATTCATCAGTTCCTTGTTCTTTGTTCCATATTCAAAACGTCTGTTTTTCCTTTTAACGACTGGCATATTCTGCATGATCCCAGTGATAAATGTTGGTGAAGGCACCCAGCAGCGCGCGTCCGTTTTCAAACCTAAGCTTGTGCAGTTTCAGGTGTTCAATATCGTAAGGCTGCACGCGGCGGTGCATAGGGTGCATGGTGCCGCCGGTAATGCCTGCAGGCTTAATGGGATC
>CBDTUH010000066.1:0-12904 GCA_965363375.1 uncultured bacterium | reverse complement strand
ATCGCCCTGCTCGTATTGTGCTGGCGTTTGCGTGCCATTCGCCACGTTATAAATATGTATGGAAACCTTTGAATTGGCTTCGCCGGCTTTTGGATATTTGAAGCGGTAATCTTTATTGTACGCATCGTCGTAAATGGTCATGTTAAATTCCTTTACGTCGGTTTCGTCAAACTTATAGTAGGCAATATAGCTGCCTTTGGGGCTCCACTGGTAGGCCTGCGAAAAGGAAAATTCTTCTTCATACACCCAATCGGCATTACCGTTAATGATATAGTTCCATTTGCCATCGGTGGTAATGGCTTTGGTTTCGCCGGAGGCTATATCGTAAACATATAAATTGTTATCGAAGACGTAAGCCACTTTACTGCCGTCGGGCGAAAACGAAGGATGCAGAATTTTACCTTTATTCAGCGGCAATACTTTTTTGGTAGCCACATCGTACAGGTAAGTAGTAGCGCGCGAAGAGCGGCGGTAAATAGGCTCGCGGCCATCAAAAAACAGGATGCGCTTGCCATCGGCACTCAGCTGGTAGCCTGCCGTGCTGATCTGTTTGCCGCTTTCATCTTTAATGTCTTTGGCATCAAACAATTTAGCGGCTTCGGCACGCGAAAAGCCGCCGGCAAATTCGCCGCGGAAAGTGCCTTTCTTGTAAATATCCTCCAGCGTTATCTGTTTGTTTTGCGCCAGGGTAAAGAGGGGTAAAAGAAAAAATAAGACCAAAAGTTTACGCATGTGTACACTCCATTTTAGCTATAAAAATAAAGGTTTCGGGGTAAAGGTGGTGCCGTGTTACATGCATGAGGCTTTTAATTGGCTTTCTTTTAAAAAATTTGAGGGATTAAAAGGAAAAAGAGACGTTTTGTTTTCTCCTCTTTTTCTCTGTGCGAAAAACAAAAGGTAAAACAGACTTTTTTTAAACTTTGCTTCTTTGCGGCTTTTCGTGAAAGATTTAAAAGGAAAAACAGACGTTTTTGAAAATAATTGGCGGAACGCCCAATTGCGGCACAACATTTTTATAGAGTAAATTAAAATCAAAAGCCATGAACGAAAGAAACAATAACGATAAAGCTTCCGGCAATCCGCAGCACAACCCCAGCAAAGCCATGGACAGCAAAAAAGAAGTGGAACAAAGCCCCGACCCAAAGACCGACCAGGATTTTCCGGGTTACCCGCACTACCCTGCCAAAGAAGATATTATGGACAAGCGCACCGAAAGCCACCGTGTAGATGCCGATGTAGAAAACTTTCCCACATCGGCCAACCGCACCGGCGTGAGCCAGCGCTTTTTAAGCCCCAATAGCGAAGGGGAAGAAACACCCACTACCGGATTTGGCGCCAACGACCAGCTGGATGTAACCGACAGCGAAGAAGATGAAATTGGCAAGCCTCACAATGTGAGCAACGAAGAAATGAATGAACGCAACCGCGTGCTGGATGATATTGAAATGCAGGATGACGACTCCGATCGTTAAAAGGAAAAAGAGACGTTTTCTAAATTAATCTGAAGGTTGCCCCAAAATGGCAACCTTAATTTATTGAAAACTATATTTAATTGTTTGTGATTGAGCGCTGAAAGGAAAAACAGAGGTTTTGTAGATGTAACGGAAAAAGAGGTTTGCATTTTATTAAACAGCCCCTGCCGCTAAAGGATGTTTACACTTTATACATTAACTTTAACTTGGTTGCGTAGCAGCAAAACGTAACCACAGGCGTTAGTTCCATTTTAATGCTAACCAAAATTTTAAACCCAGATTTTTTATTTGCGTGCAACCATCAACCATTTCTACCAACGCGTCTTTACAATTTAAGCATTTACCCGGCTATGCAGCTTTTTTGCTGCAGCAATGCCTGCAAGAAATTACCCTGTACCAGCTGCAGGTAGGCCATGAACTGCAGGTACCGCTGCTGCGGCAATTTGAAAAACTGGGTGCTGACTCTCTTGAGCAATTGGCGCTTGAAGGTAACCACAAACTATTGAATTACCTGGCCCGCAACGAAGCCGAAAAGCAGATTGAAGAATCGTTGCAGATGTGGGTTGACAACCAGCTGCCACAAGTAGATAAATACGAGATTGTTGCCGAAGACATTACCCTTACCAGCCTCGTTCGCAAAAAAGCTTTCTTATATTTTTTACCGCGGTACTGCCAGCATCTGGATGCCGCTATTGCCATCATCAGCGAAATAGATCAGTTCACCACCGCTTCGGAAACGGCATCTACCAAAACCTATATAACACTGCTGCGCAACAAGATAGATGAACATTCACATTTTATTCAGCAGATCAACAATACCATCCCTGGCGCACTGTATGTTTTTGACCTTGTTAATTTCAAAGGCATTTACTCCAACGGAAAACTAAAAGAAGTGGTGGGTTTTGACGACTATAACCTGAACCAGCTGGGGGCTTCGCTGTATAAAGAACTGATACACCCGGATGACCTGCGGGTTACCCAAAAAAACATCATGCGCATTCATTCGCTGAAAGATGGCGAGATCAACTCGTATCGCTTTCGCATTAGACAGCCAGATGGGCAGTACCGCTGGATTCGCATTTACGAGTCTGCTTTTAAGCGCGACGAGAATGGCAATATTTTACAAACCATTGCCATTGCCCTCAATGTAGACAAGGAAAAGAGAACTGCTGACCAGCTGGCACAGCGTGAGCAGCAGCTTCTGGAAGCCCAGGACATTGCACAGATTGGCAGTTACGTGTGGGATTTTAAATTAAAAACACTAGAGGGCACACCCAAACTTTTTGAACTGCTGGAAGTTTCTAAAAATGAGATCGGCAATTTCATAGAAAAAACGCATGCAGATGACAGGCAACGCCAAAAAACTGCCTTTGACGAAGCTTTAAAAACCGGGAAGTTTGAATGTGAATTCCGCTACCACAGCAGTCGCGGCGAACGTGTTTTCTGGTCAAAGGCTGTTGTCAATTCTTTAGAAGATGGCAGTCCCGGCTCGCTTACCGGCACGCTGATGGACATAACAGAACGCAGCCGCATTTTGGATCACCTGCGTCAAAGCGAAAATAGCTATAAACAGGCCGAAGCCCTGGCTCATATCGGCAACTTTGAAATAGACCTGGCGGCCAATAAGGTGAAAATGTCGGATGAGTTATTCCGCATTTACGAGTTGCCAATACAGCAAGAGCCAGTGGATTACAACTTTACTACCCGCATGCGCCACCCCGATGATGAAGCCATTGTTCAGGAAGCCATTCGCCAAACGGTAGAAGAAAAAAAATCTTCCGATTTCTACTTTCGTATCATTACCCTAAACGGAACATCCAAAATTTTACGCACACGTGCAGAACCTGTAACTAACGACGATGGTAAAGTATTTAAAATAGTAGGCTCTGTGCAGGATGTAACCGAAAAGCAGCAGCTGATAGAAAAGCTCAAACACAACGAACACCTGTACAAGCAAGCCGAGGTAATGGCCAATATGGGCAATTATAATATGAACCTGGTAAGTGGCGAAATAGAATGGACAGACCAGCTTTATAAAATTTACGGGCTTGACCCGCAATTAGAAAAAATAACCCTTGAGCGCTTTTACTCTTTTATTCACCCGGAAGACCGGCAAAGTGTGGATGCCTCTATTGAAGCCTTTTATAAAGAAGGCTATGCCGATTATACCTTTAGAATTATTACCGCCAATGGCGATATTAAAATACTGCGTTCCATTTCGCAGTTGGAGCAGGACAATAAAGGGCGGCCCGTGCTGGTAATTGGTACCGAGCAGGATGTAACCGAACATCAAAACCTGGTTAAAAGCCTTGAAAAAAGCGAATGGCTCAACCGGCAGGCACAGTCTATTGCCAGGCTGGGCAACTGGAATTTTAATGTAAAAACCGGTGATGTTTACTGGTCTGAGGAACTCTACCGCATTTACGAAATTGAGCAAACAGAAACAATCAGTTACGAACTTTTTGTTTCCTTTATTCATCCTGATGATAAAGAAGAAATTATTGGCTACTACAACGAATGTCTGGAGCAGAAAAAACCTTATAATAAAAAACACCGCATATTACTACGCAACGGCAAAGTAAAAACCGTGCACCGCAAGGGCCAGTTGCGGCTTGATGCGGATGGTGAAGTAGTGGAATTTTTTGGCACCACGCAGGATATTACAGAGCAGCAAGCTGCCGAAATGGAACTGCTGGAAAAGCAGAACTTTATACAGAAAATAGCCGATGCCACGCCCACCATTTTGTACCTGTACAACGTAGCCGAAAACCGTTTTGTATACATCAACCGCGAGGTATTTTATGTACTGGGCTACACCACCAACGAAGTGCTGGATGCAGGCACAAAAGCCACCACCCTGCTGTACCACCCCGATGATTTTCACCTGCTGCCGCACCGCCCCGAAAGCAGCGTTAAGTTTCAGCATGCTGACTCTATGATGCAGTACGAATGCCGCATGCAAAATAAAGATGGAGAATGGTGCTGGCTGCTGGTGCGCGAGGTAATGTTTAAAACTGATGAAGGAGGCAACATTGTGGAAATACTGGGCGCTGCACTGGATATTACCAAGCGCAAGGAAATGGAAAAAGCACTGTTGCAAAATGCCCATCAACTAGAGCAAAGCAATGCCAGCCTTGAGGAGTTTGCGTACGTAGCCTCGCACGACCTGAAAGAACCGCTGCGCAAAATATCCACCTTTGGAGACCGGCTGTTGCACACACAAATGGAACTGTTGAGTGAAGACGGCAAAACCTACCTTAAAAAAATTGTGGAGGCCTCGCAGCGCATGCAAACCATGATCAGTGACCTGCTTTCCATTTCAATGATCACCGGTGACCATGCCTTTGAACCCTTCAGCCTGCAAATTATACTGGAAGAAGTGCTGCAAACACTGGAGTATAAGATAGAACAAAAAGGTGCCGTCATTACTGCCGATACGCTGCCTTCTATACATATCATTCCATCTCAGTTCCGGCAGCTGTTTCAAAACCTGCTGAGCAACTCGCTCAAGTTTGTGCGGCCCGATGTGCAGCCCCAAATTACCATCAGGCATTCGTTTTTACAACCAGAGGAAGGGGAAAGCCTTCAGTTGAAGAAAGCGGACAGTTACATCAAGCTTCAGTTTACCGACAATGGTATTGGTTTCGATGAGGAATATGCCGGTAAGATATTTGCCATTTTTCAGCGGTTGCACGGCCGCAGCGAGTACGAAGGCACCGGCATTGGCCTGGCCATCTGCAAAAAAATTGTAGAACACCACGGCGGCATCATTTACGCCAGCGCGCAGGAGCAGCAGGGCGCCACCTTTACCATTATTCTGCCTGCATAAAATGGTGGCATTATATTTTAATGTGCTTACCCAATGGCAAAGCAATGGTATATTGGCTGCTCCGGCTTTTATTACAAAGACTGGAAAGAAGTATTTTACCCAAAAGGGCTGCCGCAAACTAAATGGTTCGACTATTATTGCGAGCACTTTAATACCATTGAACTGAATGTTACCTTTTACCGTTTTCCATCATTAAATGTGCTGCAGAACTGGTACCGCAAGGCGCCCGACGATTTTATTTTTTCGGTAAAAGTGCCAAAGGCTATCACGCACGAAAGCCGTTTTGCAGGATCGCAAAGCCTGGCCATGGAATTTTACGATATGCTGGCCTTGGGGCTGGCCGAAAAAATGGGCCCGGTACTGTACCAATTGCCGCCATCGCTGCACTACTCGCCCGAACTGCTGGAAGCCATTATCAGCCATACCGACCCTAATTTTACCAACGTAATCGAATTCAGGCACATCAGCTGGTGGCGAAAAGAAGTGATTGAAATACTGGAGCAAAACAATATTACTTTTTGCGGGGTTAGTTTTCCCGGCCTTATTAATGATATCATGATCAACAGCACTACGCCGTACTACCGTTTTCATGGTGTGCCCAAGCTGTACTATTCATCTTACGACGATGACTTTCTGGCCAACGTGGTGGAGGAATTGCACAGTAGCAAAAAAGTGAAGAAGGCATTTCTTTACTTCAACAATACGGCTGCTGCAGCCGCCCTGCAAAACGCCAAAATTGTGCAGGAATTAGTGGAAAGCCACGGCTGGTAATGCCTTTACTCCCGCAGTCAAAACGTCTCTTTTTGCTTTTAAAGGTTCATAGATCATAGCTCATGGTAAGCAGCCAAATGCAAAACATCTTCTTTTCTTTTTGACCAATTAATGTGTCAACTGTTCAACTAAAACAAAACGTCTCTATTCCCTTTTAAATTTAACTGTTTCCCATCCACTGCTGACTTCATCATTCGAAACTCCTTGCTTACTTTTCAATATTCAAAACGTCTCTTTTTCCTTTTACATTTTTCATTTTCATTTCCTCCTCTTGGCGCAAGTATTGATGCATTTTGAAAAAAAAGTTTATGCACTTGCTCAATACTGCACACGACCTTACCGCCCTGATGAATGACATTGGAGACGCCTCCATTGTAATGCTGGGTGAAGCCTCGCACGGCACCCACGAGTATTACACCTGGCGCACCGCCATCAGCAAGCGGCTGATAGAAGAAAAAGGGTTTTCGTTTATTGCCGTAGAGGGCGACTGGCCCGATTGCTACAAGATCAACCGTTTTGTAAAAGGCTATAAAGATGCCGGCACAGATGTGATGGATGTGCTGCGCCACTTTGACCGCTGGCCCACCTGGATGTGGGGCAACTGGGAGGTGGCCGCACTGGCGGAGTGGCTGCGTGAACACAATGCGCACAAAGCCATCAATCATAAAATTAGTTTTTACGGCCTGGATGTGTACAGCCTTTGGGACAGCATGCGCGAAATGGTGGCTTATTTGGAAAAAGAAGACCCGCAAACGGCACAAACCGTTAAGCAGGCCATCCAATGTTTTCAACCCTACGAAGATAATGAACACGCCTATGCACGTGTATCACTTACCGAGCATTCCTGTCGAGATAAAGTGCTGGCGTTATTGAAAGAAGTGCGCAGCAAGGCACAGCATATGGATGGCGACCGCGAGGCCGGCTTTAATACTGAACAGAATGCGCTGATAGCTGTGAATGCCGAAAAATATTACCGCAGCATGATGGGTTTTGATAATGAAAGCTGGAACGTACGCGATACGCATATGATGGAAACGCTGCACCGGCTGATGCAGTTTCATGGTGCAGGTGCCAAGGCTATTGTGTGGGAGCACAACACGCATATTGGCGATGCGCGCGCCACCACAATGAAAAGTGCCGGCATGATCAACATTGGCCAGCTGGCGCGGCAGCAGTATGGCCCGGAAAAAGTTTATTTAGTTGGCTTTGGCTCTTACGTAGGTAGCGTAATTGCCGGCGATACCTGGGGCGCACCCATGCAGGAGTTGGAAGTGCCCGAGGCCCGCAGCGGCAGTATAGAAGACGAGTTGCACCGGCAAAGTCCTCACGACCGCTACCTTCTTTTTGGAGAAGAAGGAGATAATAATTTGTACCACCAGCGCATACCGCACCGCGCCATTGGCGTGGTGTACGACCCCGGCCGAGAGAAATGGGGCAACTATGTGCCCACCATTATGGCGCAGCGCTATGATGCCTTTGTGTATATTGATGAAACCAATGCACTACACCCGCTGGGCTTTCCCGAACGCGGCCACCAAATGCCGGATACGTACCCGTTTGGTTATTAAAAGGGAAAAGAGACGTTTGGGAATATTGAACAAGAAACAAGGAACAGATGAATGATGAAGTGGCGGATGAGGAATTGTCAATTGTGAATGAGGAAATGTTCAATGTGCAATTTTGAATGTTCAAGTTAAAAGGAAAAAGAGGCGTTTTTGAAGCTAAGAGTTAAAAAGAAAAAAAGAGATAAATAACTTTCTTCACTTTGCGCCTTTTGGTAAAACAAAAAGAAATGAAGATGTTTTAAGGCACACCTCTTTTTCTTCTTTTCTCTGTGTGAAACATTTTAATAGGAAAAACAGACGTTTTAGCTATCAGACTTCCTTTTGACTATTCACTATTCACAATTCACAAAAGGAAAATGAAGACGTTTTGGCAAGGTTGACACCATGAACAACAGCGTTCTTTTCCTCCCTCAGCCCCGGCTGTTTGCATTACAGCTACATTACCTAAATTTGTAAGGCCATGCAACCCGACTATCCAAAAAAATTATTTAAAGACGAGCGCACGAACCTAGTGCTATTGATGCAATGGCTGGCTATGCGGGCCAGTCGGTAAGCCATGTCTATTTGCAAATAAGGCAACTGCATGTTGCGCTTTACCATTGGCCTCCGGCCCTTATTTTAAACAAAAAATATTGAAACCATGAACCCCTCAGCATCTATAGCCACAAAAGAAACCGCACAGCCCAATACCGATTTTTTGCCCCTGCAGGGCACCGATTATGTAGAGTTTTATGTGGGTAATGCCAAGCAGGCCGCCCATTATTACATGAGTGCCTTTGGCTTTCAAGCCCTGGCCTATGCCGGCCCCGAAACCGGCGTAAAAGACCGCGCCTCATACGTGGTGCGCCAGAACAAACTCACTTTTGTTTTAACTACACCCATCCGCGCCAATAACGAAATAGCCGATCATATTTACAAGCATGGCGATGGCGTTAAGTTTTTGGCCCTGCGGGTAGATGACGCTACCGATGCCTGGCAGCAAACCACACAGCGCGGCGGCCGCAGCTACATGGAGCCGAAACGCCTGCAAGATGCAGATGGCGAAGTAGTGCTGAGTGGCATACACACTTATGGCGATACCGTGCACCTTTTTGTGGAGCGGAAGGATTACAACGGCGCCTTTATGCCAGGCTTTCGAAAATGGGAGAACTCCTATTTTAAACCTACCGATACCGGGCTGCTGTATGTTGACCATTGCGTGGGCAACGTGGGCTGGAACCAGATGAACAAATGGGTAGACTTTTATGCCGATGTAATGGGCTTCCGCAATATTTTGTCGTTTGACGATAACGATATTTCTACCGAATATTCAGCCCTGATGAGCAAGGTGATGAGCAATGGCAACGGCTATGTAAAATTCCCCATCAATGAACCCGCCGAAGGCAAAAAGAAATCGCAGGTGGAAGAATACCTGGAGTTTTGGGATGGCGAAGGAGTGCAGCACGTGGCCTTGGCTACGGCCGACATTGTAAAAACCGTTACGGAGCTGAAAAACCGCGGCGTAGAGTTTTTACAGGTGCCAACATCTTACTATGACGATTTAATTGACCGCGTGGGTAAAATAGATGAAGACCTGGAGCCGCTGAAAAAACTGGGCATACTGGTGGACCGCGACGATGAAGGTTACTTATTACAATTGTTCAGCAAACCGGTGCAGGACAGGCCAACCCTGTTTTTTGAAATTATCCAGCGCAAGGGCGCTAAAAGCTTTGGAAAAGGTAATTTTAAAGCCCTTTTTGAAGCCATAGAAAGAGAACAGGCTGAGCGCGGCAACCTGTAAACCGTTTTTCTGATATTGTTAGCAATAAATGGATGAAATTGCAGTTCAATCAATGAAAAATCCTGTCATTATGATAAAAAGGCTGTTTTTTTTACTGGTAATCGCTGGTTTTGCCGCTTCATCTGACGCGCAAACCGCTGCTTCCAGTATTTCTTTTCTTGATTTTCAGCGAACACTTCCCCGCCCCGGCGATGCCATGAAGCGCAGGGAAGATACGCTGCAGAAACAGTTTAAAGCCAAAGGTTTTGAATGGCCGGCCAATTTTATGTACATCCGCTCGTTCAAATACGACAGCCAGCTGGAAGTGTGGGTAAAGAACAAGGCCAATGAGCCTTACAAGCTTTTTAAAACCTATAAAGTGTGCGCGCTGGCCGGTTCGCTGGGCCCCAAGCGTATGGAAGGCGATTACCAGGTGCCCGAAGGGTTTTATTACATCAACGAGTTTAACCCGCGCAGCATGTACCACCTTTCATTGGGCCTCAATTACCCTAATGCATCTGACAGGATTTTAAGCGACTCCATCAAACCCGGTGGCGATATTTACATCCACGGCAGCTGCGTTACGGTGGGTTGCATTCCCATTAAAGACGACCAGATAGAGGAACTGTATATACTGGCGGCCGGCGCCAAAAACAACGGTCAGGATTTCATCCCGGTTCATATTTACCCCATCCGCTACAGCAATAAAAAAAGTGCTGATTACCTGGCACAACTGGCCAAAACCAATAACAGCATTAAATCTTTTTCTGACAGGCTGGAAAGCGTGTACGACCATTTTGAACTGACGCGCCAACTGCCGGTAATTATGGTCAATAGCAATGGGGATTATGTATTTAGTGGTCTTTCTAAAAAAGTGCCGCCACCGCCGCCGGTAAAAAAAGCACCTGTGGTACACCGCTACCGCAACATTACTCATTTGCCTGATGCGGTGCACCAATGGCCCGAATTTCCGGGAGGTGGCAATTCCTTTTTGCAGTACCTGGCCAAAGTGGGTAAGGTTATGAAAGAGTCGCTGCCGGAAGGCACGAAAAAGGCTTATGTAACCGTGGAATTTATAGTGGATGCCGATGGCGTGCCTACCAACTTTAAAGTGATAAAAGGCGTGAACGATAATTTTGACGACGACCTGATTACCATGCTGGAAAAAATGCCTGAATGGCAACCCGCTATTTTAAACGAAAAACCCGTAGCAAAAAAAATAAAGCAGGGATTTGCCATTGAATAGTTGTGAATGGTGAATGGTGAATTGTCAATTACTTTATAAAGAAAAGCCGGTGATTTATATCACCGGCTTTTTTATTTTAAAAGGAAAAAGAGACGTTTTCATTCACCATTCACAACTTCATCGCTTCAGCAGCACCTGCACGGTTTCCGGAGTTTGTTGCTTTAACAATACAAGGCAGTCGGCACACAGTTCCTGCAATAAATTTTCGGTATAATGGCGAATGGTCAGTAGCGTTAGGCCTTTGGTTACCTTCACATCAAAATCAGACGCCAGCGCATGCGCAAAACCTTCCACTTTTTCGGGCACATCATCTACCACGCACTGCAAGCTGATGGCGGCATTTTGCGTTAGGTTGGGCTTGAATTTCAGCTGCTCAAAAATGGTATACACTTTAGCGGTAAGCCCCTCGCCTACAAACGAAAAATCGCGTGAGCTAAGTTGCACCAGCGCCTGTGCCTGCTTGTAAACAATAATGGGCGGCAACTGCGCAACGGCCTTATCATGTATCACCGTGCCTTCTGCCTCCGGCTGCAGAAATGATTTTACCAGCAGCGGTATGCCCCTATTTTGCAGCGGCTTGATAGTTTTGGGATGTATAACCTGCGCACCATAATAGGCCATTTCAATCACCTCCTTATAATTCAGTTCTTTTATCAGCGTAGCCCCTTCATACTGCTTGGGGTCGGCGTTCATCACGCCGGGCACATCCTTCCAGATGGTTTGAGCATCAGCGTTTAATAAGTTGGCAAAAACGGCAGCGGTATAATCGCTTCCCTCGCGGCCCAGCGTGGTGCTTTCGTTTTCGTCGGTAGCGCCAATAAATCCTTGCGTTAAAACAATATTGCTCTTTTCAAAAAGCGGCCGCACCTGCTGGCCAATTTTTTGCTCCGTCACCACCCAGTTGATGCGCGCATCCCGAAAGTTGTTGTCGGTACGAATAATATCGCGCACATCCACCCAGCTGTTTTCTATATCCTGTATATTCAAAAACTGGCTGATGAGCGTGGTAGACAACAATTCGCCTACACATACCACCTGGTCGTAATAATAGTCGTAATGCTTCACGGGTTTATCGTGCAGCAGCCATTCCACTTCGGTAAAAAAATCCACCAGGCAATCATCATCCAGCTGCAGGCCGGCAGCCAGCTCCATATGTTGCTTTTTAATGGCATCAAACTGCTGCAAAGCGCCTTCTTTATCACCACTGTAAAAGGCATTCACCACACCCTCCAGCGCATTGGTGGTTTTGCCCATGGCCGATACCACTACCAGCAGCTTTTGCCCGCTGTAACTTTTTAAAATATAGGCTACTTGATGTATTCTTTCCAGGGTACTCACCGAAGCACCGCCAAACTTAAAAACCTGCATGCTATTCTATTTCTGTAATGTGGTGCAATTTAATGGCTTCTTTTGGTTGGTTGTATGATGTTTGCCAACACAACTGATTTAAAAGGAAAAAGAGACGTTTTAAAAAAGTCAAAAGTGAAAAGTGAAAATCTAAAAGTGGGTGCATTTTCAAAAGGGGAAACAGACGTTTGGATCAAGAATCCTTTGAATACTTTTTCAACTCTGCAAATCCTCGATACAAAAGGAAATGGAGACGTTTTACGATTCTTCTTTTTTCACAAAACCATTCACCAGGCTTTTCCATTGCAGCTTCGAAAAACCACCAACGGCGCCGGTGGCTATGGCTGCATTGCGCGCTTTGTCCACCACTTTTTCCGCGCCTACATTGGGCTTTTCGTTGCGGCCATAAACGGCAGCTGTAATGGTGATGCCTTCGCGCTTTACCACAAAATTGGAAGTGGCTTCGTCGGAAAAAAAATGCGCCACATCTTCCTTGCTGTTCTGCGGGTTGGTAGCGGGGCGCACGCGCATGGCCAGGCATTCCACCTCGCCTTCCTTTGTTTCTTCCACGGCTTCTACCTGCACCCAGTCAAATCCGTCGCCGGTTTGCGGGCCCGGGCCGGGAATGTCAATTTTTAAATGGTCGCCTTTTTGCGGATTGCGGTTAACGCTATTGCCCTGCGCATCAGTCAACTCAAAGTCGGCCGTGCCCCTACCGGCTATTTCGTGCCAGCGGCTCACCTGCAGCAAACGGCTCTTTACCGTTTCAAAAAAAGCTTTGGCCTCATCCACCGTATCGAAATTGGCTGTGCTCTCGGTATTGCTTTGCGCGCCGGTAGCCTGTTGCGGCACTATCTTTTCTGCTTTGCTTTTCATATATTTTTAAAAGAAAAAAGCCATGCCAGTTTTTGCAAC
>CBDTUH010000065.1:0-12925 GCA_965363375.1 uncultured bacterium | reverse complement strand
ATCAGCCCCTCGTCCGCCCCCGCCTGGGCGGCCTGTATGCAGGCGGTGATGCAGCGGGGCATCAAAAAGTGCTATTTGTCCATTTGTGGCTTCTATGTAAGTTTCCAACAAGGGTAAGTTGCCGGGTGCCCAGTACTCGCCTACCGCAAATATTTTTCGGTCTGCCAGGTGCGACATATAGCCCAGCCATTCGTTATAAAATTTAGGCGAAATATGTTTTACAGCATCCAGCCGCATGCCATCAAATTGTGTGGTTTCAAAATACCATTTACCCCAGGCTTTCAATTCTTCGCGCACAGCAGGGTTCCGGAACTCCACATCGCAATGCATCAGGTAATCATAATTCCCTTTTTCGTCTGATGGCAGGTCTTCCCAGTCCCAGCCATGCTCGTTCAGGATATTATAAATGCCGGTTTCCGCTCTATGGTGGTCGTAATCCACACCCGAAAAGCAGGTATGGTTCCATTCAAACTTTGAGTATTTTCCTTTCCGTTCCGGGTAGGTAAAATGGGTGAAGGCTTCAATGTCGTATGGTTCGCTTATGCGCTCGTTGCGGTCCTCGGGGTCCATTTTCATCACTTTGATGATTTCTGTTTTATCAGCACCACCCAGGTGGTTCAGCACTATATCTACATAAACCTGAATGTTGTGCTGGTGCAAAGCATTTATGGCTTGCAGGTATTCTTTGCGTGTGCCGTACTTGGTGGCAACGGAGCCTTTGCTGTCAAATTCACCCAGGTCATACAAATCATACACATCGTACCCTATTGATTGTGCGCCATCCATTCCTTTGTAAGCCGGTGGCAGCCAAAGTGCATTAATACCAATCGCAGCTAATCGGGGCGCTTCTTTTTGTATCTGTTTCCATAGTTGTCCGCCGGTGGGGTAATACCAGTGGAAATATTGCATCATCGTTCCGTTCTGCATGTTGGCTTGCCTGTTTTGTTTTGATCAATTAAAAAATCATGCTAGGCAATAAAGGAGGAGCTTCAAAAATGCTAAAGACTAAAACGTCTGTTTTTCCTTTTAAAAAATGAGAGGAATTTAGAACTATCGAGCCATGGTAAAAAGCAGTTGCGTAACCTGCTCGCTGCTTTCTATAAACAACGTCCCATTTAAAGAAGCAATTCTTTCACGTAAGCTGGTAAGGCTAAGGTTTTGGGTAAGCTGGTCATATTCATAACCGGCTCCTGTTACCATTACAGAAAGTTCATGATTATTTTTACTTTCCATAATAGTGATTTCTACTTTGCTTGCTTTAGCACGGTTGATCACAAATCCGAGTGTTTCCTGGCAGATCCTGAAAAGCTCCAGCTGTTGGCTGCGCGATATATTTTTTTCATCCAGCTTGCAGGTTAAAGTGCAGGCCACGCCACTCATGTTTTGAAATTCCTGGCAAAGCCATTTGAGTGTTTCGGAGAAGCCAACATCATCCAGCATTTGCGGGCTGATTGAATAGCTGATTCTTCTGATGGACGTGAGAAGTTGTTCCGTTGCTTTTAGCGCCTGTTCGGTGCTTTGCTCTAAAACGTCGCCTTTTCCTTTTACCTGCTGCAGCATATTATCAAGGTTTAATTTAACCACTGCTGCTGTTTGTGCCAGTTCTTCATGAAGTTCTTCGGCCAGGGTTTGCTTGTCTTTTTCAATGCTAAATTTAAAGTGATCTACCAGCTTTTTAAACTGCAGGTATTTTTCTTCATTTTGATTTTCCAGGTCTTTTTTTTTGGTCACATCTTTTGCAATAGCAAACACCAATTCTTTTTCATTAAAATAAATAGAGGTCCAGTGCAGCCAGATGATATCGCCTTTTTTGGTAATGTACCGGTTTTCAAAATTAATGAGGGCTTTACCATTCAAAAGCTCGCTGCGGCTGGCGGCTGTCCTGATTTTATCATCGGGGTGAATAAAAGTGCTGATAGGATTTTTGAGCAATTCTTCTTTTGTATACCCTAATTTATTTATTACTGCCTGGTTAAAATTCTTGAAATAACCGTCTTTATGGGCAATGCATACCAGATCGGGTGTCATTTCAAAGAAACGGAACATTTCTATTTCTACATCCAGGGTCGGTAACATATGCAAATACGTTTATCAGCTTTTGTTTTGGTGGGTATGAAGTTGTAGTAAGATAATACATCTCAAATGGTAAAATGGTTCAAAATAGAATTATAACAATGATGAGAAAAATATTGCAATTATTTCTATAAAATATTTGAAAATTTACAAGATTGCAGTTCAGTATATTTTATTAAGATAAGAAGTGATAATAAAGGCTAAAACAGATGCCACAAGGCCGAACATAAAAATATTGTAGGCAGCTTTCAACAGTTTGTATTTTTTTCCCAGCATTACGCCCTGGTCGTACAGGTTTCGTATCAGGCTTAAGTAGAGGTAATGTTTGTCGCCAATCACCTGGAACAATCCATTGGCGTATTCATCAAAATGCATCTGGTGAAAATTACCAAAATAAAGCAGGTTTACTTTTTTGTCATCCAGATCCGGCTGTTCAAATGTGCCATTGGATGAAATAGGTCTTATAGATAATATAGAAAATATGATGGTAAGCAAATTCATCGAGAGAAACATTGTGATAGGTATGATAATGTAGAAGTAATCCTCCAATTTGCGCACCACCAAAGCCAGCAATACCGATATTAAAATAGCGTTGACAGATATCAAAATATGGGCTTTGGTATCGGCCTGCTCGTTGAGGCGCTGGCTAATGCCGCTGGCGATTCTGAACAGTGTTTCGGTGCCTCTTTCCGGTTGCTCGGGTACGTCAGTTGTTTCGGGTATTGAGGAACCGTTTGTAGTATGGTTGTATGTTTCCAGCAAATGTTCAATTGGGTTTGTTTCCAGTGTTTTCTTTTTCAGTTTCTTTTTCAGCTTTTCCAGGTTCAGCTTTTTCCCTTTATTCAAATCATCTTTACAATATTCTGTATAATAATCGTGGTTTTCAATAAGCTGTATAGTGCTTTTATACCAGTCTGCCTTACTGATCTGAACATGATGTAGTGTTTCCATTTCTTTATGCAGCTTTTTGTTGAGCAAAAAGAAATCGCTGGTGCCTAAATGATAGAGGTTGGCATCGCAAACAATATGCTCCAGCAGGTTGCTGGCTTTTTGTGGAAAACCAGTAGCCAGAATACAGTTTTTTACAGCTTCGATGGTAAACTTGTCAACACCTTCATTATTCAAAAAAGCCGTTGCTTCTTCTGCGCCTACCAATTCATGATCTTTTGCATTGGTGAAATAGCCAATATCATGAAACCAAGCTGAAACAAGACAAATAAAATTATCCCGTGGATTGAGTTTGTAGTGATTGGCAATTTCAGTTACGGCCGTTACTACATTTTCTGTATGCGACAGGTCGTGATAATAAAGGTCAAGGTTGTTATGCGTTTTGCTATATGTGTCAACATGGTCCGCAGCTTTTCTTAAAATGGAATTATAGTTCATAAGCATTCGTTTTTATTTATTCTTCCAATTCATTCAAAGCCAAATTCAGTTTGTACTTTTTTTGCTTTCGTTAATGGCATCAAGTTCAGCTTCCGATTTAAAACGTGCTTTAACACAATTTGGATCGTTCTTTTGTAACAAAAAGGCTTTTACATTTTTCATGGTTAATGGAATAAGAAATCCTTCCAAGTTGGTACCATCATTCTTAAAAGGAAAAACAGACGTTATGAAAATCCAGTTAGCTATTGTATAAATGCATTTTTTGTTGAAAGCCAATCCTAAATTATAATTTGTGCTGGAGGCTAGCAATGATACTTATTAGCATAAACACTGATGCCTATCAGCCTGGTTATTAGCTGTCACGTATACTGTAAAGACTTGATTGCTAGCTTAAAATAGCAGTAAGTCCATTTATGTAGGCAGTAATCGATGATGAAACGGCGAGATTGATATCGCAGCTTCACTTTTCCATTTCGAAGTTAGCTGCCAGGAAATTTGTTACTCAGCACTGTGAATAAGCAACGATTTGAACTGGCAGAAAACAGCTTCATTCAAATCTGTAATCCACATCGGTTACCTGTGTTAAAAGTATTTGTGGTGCATCAAGGATCACCGCATTTAATTCGGGTAAAGGTGAAACTGGTGAATGCTCTTGCAGTTATTCCTTCACCACCTTATGCAATTTAAATGGTGTGTTTTGCGGTTCCGATACATCCACCAGTCGGCAAAGCATGTTGGGCGGATCGCCTTCTCTTTCGCAAGCGCAGATGGTATATTCTGCTTTTTGTTCAAGCTTTTTTTCGTTAACCGTAATTGATTGAATACGCTTTCCCTTTTCTCCAAATGCGTTGAAGGTTACCTTCATTCCTTTGAACTTAACAATCCATCCGCCCAGGCGTTGAGATGCTTCTTTGGCAAAAACATTATTCAATTCTTTTTCAAGCCACTCCTGAAGTTTTACGCCGGAAATCTTCCCCTTACGTACTTGCGAGTCTACCGGTAGCATGTCAAATGAAAAGGCTTCTGTAATGGGTATGTTACCAGACGCGTCTCTTGTATAACGAGGAGGACAAAAACGAAAACTGTTTGATAAGGCAATGTCGGTTCCCAGCTTCCATTTCAATGCATTAATAATCAGGGTATCAATCGTGTTTTCTACTACGAAATAACGATACAGCGGCACTTTGCTGTAACCAATCACCTTATTCATTTCTTTGCTGTACGGCTGTTCGCTTTTTTCAATAACGGTCTGCAACTTGTTATCCGGTTTATACTTAAAGGGATCTACTTCCAGCAGCGAATAGCTTTCTTTCATCATCTTTCCATTTTCTACAACGATATCAAGACGGCCCACGAATGAACCAAAGGCGCCGGGCTCCACTACTTTAGCATATTTGCATTGAATGGGTTTACGAACACGCTCATGTGTGTCGCCGCCAAAAATGTAATCAACACCTTTGCATTCCTCTGCATTAGCCAGTGCAATCTGCTGCGATAGTCCCAGGTGTGAAAGGAGAATTACCATATCGCATTGCTCCTGCTCACGCAGCAGGTTCACATAATAGGGAAGGTTTTCTTCTGGCTTTGTGTAAATGATTCCAGCGCTGTAAGCCGGTGATTGACGTATAGGAACTAACGGGTCTGTATATCCTAAAAAACCAATCTTGATGCCTGCGGCACTCCAGGTAGTATATGGCGGAAATATCATTTCTCCTTTTTTACCCTTGCCCAGGTCATGATACATATTGGCACAGATCTTTGGTGCATCCAGCCCTCCCAGTAATTTTTGCATAGCGGCTTTATAGTACACCACTTCCCAATTGCCGGGCAGGTAAAGGTCGTAATCCATCTCGTTTAAAATAGGCTGCATAGCCCTGCCCGTTGTTTCTACGCTCAATATACTTCCCTGAAACATATCGCCCGTATCTATGATAAAAGTGCTTTGGTTTTGCTGACGGATATTTTTGAACAATGTGGCAAGATGGGCGTAACCTCCTGTTTGACGGAAAACCGACTGCTCCCCTTCCCAAAACAGTTCATCATGCGAGTGAAGCTGGCAATGCACATCGGTGGTTTGCAACAGGGTAACGAATTGCTGCCCTTTTGCCAACCCGGTGCTAAATGGTAAAGACTTTTTTTCTTGTGCGGGCAATACAGACGAAAGCGGGTTAAGTGTTAAACCCAACCCCGCTAATGTAGAGAACTGCAAAAAATTTCTTCTGGAATGGCTCATAATGATTTTATTGTGCTGGGTTTTTAACTATTGCAAGTGTCGGTTTTTTGTGGGCTTCTTCAATTGGTTTAAATGGACCGAACTTGTGTTGGGTTTCGGAAAATGTATCGGCATAAGGTTTAAAAGGAAAATCAAGAGGTTTGCTGCTGATATCCGGCCAGTCGTATTTTTGATCAATGTGTGGCCGAGGCTGTGAATTGACGAATGCTGCAACGTCCCATGCTTCTTCGAGTGATAATATGGGTTTGCTATGGCTCGTTTGGCCAAAGGGCATATTGTTTTTAACAAAAGAGGCAAAACTGGAAAGGCGGTATAGACCGGCACCGTCGTTATAAATATTAGGTCCCCATAAAGGCGGATTGACAAACGATTTTCCATCCAGGTTCTTTATTCCCTCTCCGGAAGTACCATGACAGCTTTGGAAATTACTGATATACACTAGCCTACCAGCCTCCGGACTTGTTGCCCGATTTAGGAAAGCTATTTTTTGCAATCCTGAACCATGAGGCATTTGCCCTTTCCGCACATCCTGGCCGAGCCATTTGAGGTAAGTATAAATCGCCTGCATTTCATGGCTGCCTGTGTCAATGCCTTTCCCGTTGAGGCTGCGTTTAAAACAATCGTTTACCCTTTTATATATATTTTCTACGGAACCACTGCGCTCCCTGATTTTTGGATAGGTGGAATAAACCGCACCAAAATTGTTACCCCAGGCAAGCGCACCAGCATCCAGGTGACAGTTCTGGCAATTCATACCATTACTTATCTGCAGAATAGACCCCCTTGGTCCTAAGTATTTAGAAGTATGGGCAATCAATTCCTGCCCGTAAATGGCCAGGTCCCGTTCTTTTCCAGATGTTACAACATCAGTATATAAGCTGGGCGCTAGCCATGTGCTGTCAACAGGTTCAGTTTTAAGGGCTACTTTGTTTTTTTTATAGCGTAAAATCTCCACAAGCGCAACCGCCAATGCAATCAGCAACAAAGCAAACGGAACCAAGTTTGACTTTAACGCTTTAAGCATGGCTAAATATTTTAATGAATAAAGTTTACATATTAAACAAGGTTTTTTCAATAACGGTAAGCATTTCCATCCCTGATACCGGTCAGCATTACCAGATAATATCATCAATAATACAGTACAGTTAAATAACTATGTCCTGCGTAAGCATGGCATGAAATCTTTTAAGTGTAGTAACGTAACATTGCTTTCTACCTTGCTGCCCATTTGTAACTCACAACTCGAGTTAATTAGAAAACGTAGACACTTAAAGGCTGATTAGGTTATTCTAAATCTTATTTCATATAACTTTTAATACTTCGCCCTCAAACTTTTTTTTCGCCTTATTTATAAGCTGTTCAGTAAGTAATACGGAGCGCAACTTCTTAAACATAAAGCACCCAATTCACCCATTATTTCAAGCAGTTCATGACGCTTTGGGTTGAAAAAGGTAGATTAATGTTGCAACTTCAATATCAAGATACTCAACTAAAAAAACATCCATATGCAAATTCAGGAACCACTCACCAACAAAACCCTCTCCTCCATTACACCAGATCCTTCAGCCATCATGCAGATCGGCACCGGCTTTTGGGCATCTAAAGTGTTGCTGTCAGCTATCAAGCTACGCCTGTTTACTTACCTGGGCAGCGAAGCGAAAGGAGGCGAAGCAATCAAGCAAGAACTGGGTCTGCATCCGCGCAGCCTTTACGATTTTTTAGATGCCTTAACCGCTTTAGGACTTTTGCAACGCGAGGGTTTATTAGAAGAAGCGCTGTACAGCAATACGCCGCATACGGCCTTTTATCTTGATCAGACAAAGCCTTCTTACATTGGCGGTATACTGGAAATGTGCAATGACCGCTTGTACCCTTTTTGGGACACGCTGGAAGAAGGATTGATAACAGGCGCGCCACAAAACGAAGCCAAACATTCTGACCAAAATCTTTTTGAAGCGCTTTATACAGACCCGCAAAGATTAGAGCAATTTTTAGAAGCTATGATCGGTATTCAATCCGGTGCTTTCCGTGCCTTTGCGCAATCGTTCAATTTTGGTTCTTACAAAACGCTTTGCGATATTGGCGGTGCTACTGGCATTCTATCTATTTATGCTGCCCTAAACAATCCGCACCTGCAATGCACCACTTTTGACTTGCCAGCTGTGGAACCTGTGGCTAAGAAATGGATTGAAAAATTTGACCTGACACAAAGAATCAAAATCCAAAACGGCGACTTTTTTAAAGACCCGCTTCCCAAAGCCGATATTATTACCATGGGCAACATTCTGCACGACTGGGGCTACAAGGACAAACTGCAACTGGCAAAAGCTGCTTATGATGCATTGCCTGAAGATGGCGCCTTTGTGGTAATTGAAAGTATTATAGACGACAACCGGAACCAGAATGTGTTTGGCTTATTGATGTCACTGAACATGTTAATAGAAACACGTGAAGGCTATGATTTTACGTTTAGTGATTTTAAAGAGCTGTGCCAAACAGCAGGCTTCCGCAGGTTTGAGTTGCTGCACCTGGCCGGCCCTACCAGTGCGGCAATAGCTTACAAATAATGATTGTTGAAAAAACGTCTTATTTTCCTTTTAAAACGTCTCTTTTTCCTTTTACTCAAAAATCCCCTCCGCAAGTGAGGGGATTTTTATTTGCGTTAAATAATGAGTATGCGAATTCAGTTTATTTTTTTATTTCTTATTTGAAATGTAAAAGGAAAAACAGACGTTTATAAACCTTGCCATATTTTAATATTCGTTTTTAGTGAAATGATAATTGCCTGTAGTATGTGTATTTATAATTGATGATGAACAGGTATAAAAAAACCCGCAAACTTTCATTTGCGGGTTTGTGGTATCTTTTTTAAAAGATTCCTTAAAAAGTCGGGACGACTGGATTCGAACCAGCGACCCCAAGCACCCCATGCTTGTACGCTACCGGACTGCGCTACGTCCCGAACGGTGAATTGGGAGTGCAAAACTAAGACATAATTGTTTTCTACAAAAATCTAAACAACAATTATCTTCGCTTCTTAATGAATATTCTTTTACGGCAAGCTAAAATTATTGATCCGCAGTCTCCCTTTCACCTTCACACAGCGGATATTTTGGTTCAGAATGGCATTATTACTTCCATCGGCCAGGCGCCTGCAAATGGTTTTGACCAGGAGCTTAGCATAGAAGGTTTATGCGTATCTCCCGGTTGGGTGGATGTTTTCGCTCATTTTTGCGATCCCGGTTTTGAGCACCGCGAAACATTAACGTCTGGTGCCGCCGCTGCTGCTGCCGGTGGATACACGCAGGTTTTATTACTGCCCAATACAGCTCCTTTTATTCATAATAAATCGGGCATTGAATACGTGGTGCAAAAAAGCAGGAACGAGCCTGTAGAACTGATGCCCATCGGTGCCATTACAAAAAACGGCGAAGGCAAAGAACTAGCTGAAATGTATGATATGTATAATGCCGGGGCCGCAGCCTTTAGTGATGGATTGAAACCGGTGCAAAGTGCCGGCCTTTTGCTGAAAGCTTTGCAATACCTGAAAGCCATTGATGCCACCATTATACAACTGCCCGATGATGAAACCATTAACCCGAATGGCCTGATGCATGAAGGCATTACCTCTACCCGGCTGGGCCTGCCCGGCAAGCCTGCCATAGCAGAGGAACTGGCCATTGCACGCGATATCGAACTTGTAAGATATACGGGCTCCAAAATTCATTTTACTGGTATATCAACTGCCAAGTCGGTTGAGCTGATTGTTCATGCAAAAAAGGAAGGATTGCCGGTGACTTGCTCGGTTACGCCATACCACCTCCTTTTTTGCGACGAGGATTTAAAAGATTATGATACCAACCTGAAAGTAGCGCCACCTTTAAGAACTGCTGCTGACCGGGAAGCGCTGAAACAAGCTGTGTTAGCTGGTGTTGTTGACTGCATTGCCACGCACCACCTGCCGCGGAATGTAGATGAAAAGCTGGTGGAATTTGAATACGCCAAAAATGGCATGCTGGGACTTCAAACGGCATTTGCAGTAGTAAATACGGCCTTGCCTCAACTAACCGATGAAAGACTGGTACAGCTATTCAGTACGGGTGCCCGTGAAATTTTCGGACTACAAAAACAAACGATAAAGGAAAATGCACCTGCTTCGTTAACCTTGTTTTCAAGAAATGCAGAATGGAAACTACAGCCAAAGCATAATTTATCGATTTCGGCCAATACGCCTTTTTTTAATTATTCATTAAAAGGAAAGCCTTTAGGCATTATTAATAAAGACAAAGTATTTTTGAACCAAGATTAATAAAATATGGAGCAAAGAAAACCTATTACGCATACCATTGCCGGGCTATTGATTGCAGGATTGGTAATTGTTTTATCACTGGTGATGATGTTGTTTGCCAACAGCACTTCCAACCCCGGTAGTGGCTGGCTGACGTACCTTGTTATTATTGTTGGTTTAATTATCAGCATCAACCTGTACGCCAAGTCAAAAGACAACTATGTAGGTTTTGGCGATCTTTTTTCTTTTGGCTTTAAAGCTACCGCGGTTTACACGGTTATTTTCATTGGCTTTTTAATACTGGTGAGCCTGGTTTTTCCAGACTTTAAAACGAGCGCTATTGAAGCTGTACGCACCGAGATGGAAAACCAGAAAAACTATAACGAGGATCAGGCAGAACAAGCCATAGAAATGATGGAAAAATACTTTTGGGTGTTTGCCATAGGAGGCACCATGCTGGGTTTTGTAATAGTGGGCGCCATTGGTTCATTACTGGGTGCGGCTATTGCTAAAAAACGTCCTCAAAACCCTTTTGAACAACAACTACCATAATGGATCTTTCAATTGTTATTCCTCTTTTCAACGAAGAAGAATCTTTACCCGAACTGTGTGATTGGATCAGGCGTGTTTGTGAAGCTCATAACTACACCTATGAGGTAATTCTGGTGGACGATGGCAGCACAGACAATTCCTGGAAGGTGATTGAGAGTATCCGTGAGGCCAATACAAACATCAAGGCCATCAAATTTCAACGTAACTATGGTAAGTCGGCGGCGCTTAATGAAGGTTTTAAGGCCGCGCAGGGTCAGGTAATTATTACCATGGATGCCGACCTGCAGGACAGCCCCGACGAAATTCCGGAACTGCGCCGCATGATACTGGAGCAGGATTTCGACATTGTGAGCGGCTGGAAAAAGAAGCGTTACGACAATACGCTGACCAAAAATATCCCCTCCAAATTTTTTAATGCGGCTACGCGTAAAGTTTCCAACATACGGCTGCACGATTTTAACTGCGGCCTGAAAGCTTATAAAAAGCGCGTGGTGAAAGGTATAGAGGTGTATGGCGAAATGCACCGCTACATTCCGGTGCTGGCCAAGTGGGCAGGCTTTAAAAAAATTGGTGAAAAAGTGGTGGAGCACCGCGCCCGCAAATACGGTGTTACCAAGTTTGGCTGGGAACGGTTTGTAAACGGTTTTCTCGACTTGCTTTCTATCACATTTGTAGGTAAGTTCTCTAAAAGACCAATGCACTTTTTTGGTCTTTGGGGCACTGTATTTTTTGTGATTGGTTTATTGATAACCTTATATCTCATTGTTTCAAAAATATTTGATTCTTCTTTCGGCCTCACCAACAGGCCTTGGTTTTACCTGGCATTAACAGCTATTATCATTGGTATGCAATTATTCCTGGCCGGTTTCATTTCGGAACTGATTGCCCGCAACGCACCTGGCCGCAATTGGTATTTGATTGAAGAAAAAATCGGCTTGTAATGGCACGCGTGTTCATCATCGGCCCGGCTTATCCGCTACGCGGCGGGCTGGCTACTTTCAACCAGCGGCTGGCTAAAGCTTTTGAAGAGGAAAGTGATGAATGTACACTGCTTTCTTTTTCGCTGCAATACCCTTCTTTTCTTTTCCCTGGCACTACACAGTACAGCAGCGACCCGGCACCAAAGGATGTAAAAATCCTCACTATGATCAATTCAGTCAATCCCCCCAACTGGCTGAAAGTGGGACGCTACCTGCAACAACAAAAACCGGATTTGATAGTGGTGCGTTTCTGGATACCATTTATGGGACCTGCATTGGGTACTATATTAAGGCTTGCCCGACGCAACAAGCATACAAAAGTGATCTGCATTGCCGATAATGTGCTGCCGCATGAAAAGCGACCCGGTGATACAGCATTTACACGCTATTTTTTAAAGTCGTGTCACGGGTTCATCACCATGAGTGAAAAGGTATTGAAAGACCTACGACTTTTTGAAAAAACAAAACCTGCTTTACTGGTGCAGCACCCGCTGTACGATAATTTTGGCGAACACGTGGGTAAAGCTGAAGCACGCCCACACCTGGGCTTGCCAATAGAAGAAAAAATTGTTTTGTTTTTTGGATTTATCCGTAAATACAAAGGGCTTGACCTGCTGCTGCAGGCTATGGCAGACGCGCGCATTAAAGAGCAAAACATCAAGTTGCTGGTAGCGGGCGAATTTTACGAAGATGAAAAAACTTACCTGCAGCTAATAGAAGAAAACGGGTTGCAAAACACGGTTATTCTAAAGACCAATTTTATACCCGACAGCGAAGTGCGGTATTACCTGTGCGCTGCAGATGCAGTCATTCAGCCTTACCGTGCCGCCACGCAAAGTGGTGTAACACCCCTTGCCTATTATTTTGAAAAACCAATGGTGGTGACCAACGTGGGCGGCCTGCCCGACCTGGTGCCACACAAAGGTCCGGGATTGGTGTGCGAGCCACAACCCACAGCTATTGCAGATGCTATTTTACAATTCTACCAATTAGGCGAAGATTATTTTATTCCGCATCTTCGCAGCGAAAAGCAAAAATATGCTTGGCCGGTGCTGGTAAAAACCATTAAGCAACTAGCTGATCAAGTGTCGGAACGCTGAAGGGTGCGACGCGACAGGTGCTGACCGGTATTGTTTTGCTGATTACATAAAAATTTTCATGATCTACCGAAGTAAAGCGCCTTTGCGCATAGGACTGGCCGGCGGCGGCACCGATGTAAGCCCTTATTGCGACCTGTATGGCGGTGCCATTTTAAATGCCACACTTTCGCTTTATGCACATGCTTCTATAGAAATGCTGGAAGAAAAAAAGATCATAATGGAAGCCGCTGACCGAAAGGAAAAAGAGACGTTTGACTGGCAGGATAAGCTTCCTATCAACGGCCACCTTGACCTGCTAAAAGGCGTTTACAAT
>CBDTUH010000064.1:0-12952 GCA_965363375.1 uncultured bacterium | reverse complement strand
ATAGACTGCATATCGAATGCCGGCAGTGGAATACCATCAATTACATATAACGGCTGTGCACCCGCACCCTGAATAGACTGTACACCACGGATGGTAACCGTAGCACTGGCGCCAGGCTGACCTGAACCAGAGTTTACCAGTAAACCGGGGGCACGGCCTTGCAATGCCTGGTCAAAAGAACCAACAGGGACCGTTTCAACAGCCTTGCCGCTTACAACAGAAGCTGCCCCGGCAAACTGTGATTTTCGCTCGCGCGAATAACCCGTTACCACTACCTCTTCTAAAGCGCCTTCTTCAGCACCCAGTGTAATGGCAATGTTGGAAGTGTTGGAGCCAAGGGCAAATTCCTGGCTGCTAAAGCCCACTGATGACACTACTAATGTACGCGCCGTATTAGGTACATTTAAACTAAATGCGCCTTCAGCATTGGTAACAGTACCTACTGAGGTGCCCTTAACCGTAACCGATGCATTGGGCACTCCATTGCCATTTGCATCCGTAACTCTACCGGAAATTGATCTTGTTTGTGCCAGGAGTTGCAGACACACTACAAGCAAGCCTAGCAAAAGGAATAATTGTTTTCTCATGTGCATATTTAATTAAAGACTTAATGTTTGGCGTTCTTTTCTAGAAGCAGCCGTATCAATTGTTCAACATCTATTGACACTAAATTTTTGAAATTGCTGCATGAATATAAGGTAGTTGTTAAAAAAATATTAAGTTTTGGTAAAAAATTTTGTTTTTAATTTTTAATAGTACGTATATATTTTTAACTCTATAATTTAAACGGTTCAAATTCAAATTTTTAGTTTGAAAAGGCAGCTATAACAGCCTTTTTGCGTATAAAATCAATCTGTCGAATAAAATTTAGGGTTAACAACCTATACCTAAAACAAAAAGGTTCGGCAACTGCCAAACCTTTTTTTATAAAACGTCTATTTTTCCTTTTAAAAAAAATCCGAGAAAGATGGAATTCTTCAAAACGTATTGTTTTCCTTTTATTGTTCAATAGCAAAAGAGGCCCGGTTAAAACCGGGCCTTTTTTAATAGCAGTTGAAAAAATTATTTCTATGGGTTTTGAACAATAGCTGGGTTCGCATTAATCTCTCGCTGAGGTATCAGGAACTCCCACCTGATATCATCTGCCGGTATCGTCATTTCTAATGCCAGCGATGAATTGTGATTAGCTCCAGTCCTATCCAGCGGGCTGTTGGTACGTTTTAAATCCTGAAAACGGAAACCTTCGCCCCACAGTTCTATACGGCGCTGCAGCAATATTTCGTTTACCAGGGCCTGGCTGGTAGCGGTTGTTTTAGTGTAGGATGCATCGCGGTTCTTTAAAAGTGTAAATAAAGCATCCTGTGCGGCGCCATCCTCACCCATGTGGGCGCGTGCTTCGGCTTCAATCAGGTACATTTCACCTGCGCGCATCAAAGGCAGGTCGCCAATACTCAAACTACTGCTCTCCGACATGAACTTGCGGTTCATAAATGGTTTCCTGATACCACCCGGAGGGGTTGGGAAAGCGGTATTGGAGCCTGTTGGATCCCACAATTGCTTGCGCACATCAGTTGCCGAAATCTGCTCGTACAATGTAGAACTGATGGCTTTGGGATTGGTTCTGATATTGGTAGAGTTGAAATTGGCAGACATGTAAGCAAAGAAGGAATAAAAGTAAGTTTGCTGATCTGATATCTGCTCTACACCCCAAATCCACTCAGGGTTATTCAGGTCGTTAAAGCCTTGCAGGTATTGAGCGTTCGACATGAGCGCATATCCCTGACGGGCCTCAGCAGCCATGGTAGCAGCAGTTGCCCAGTCGCCTTTGGTGAGGGCAATGCGGGCCTTTATGCCTTTAGCCACATTAGCATTGATGTTTGATTTGTGACCACGTGTATAACCTTGCAGGTTCGTAATAGCAGCATCAATATCTGCAATGGCTTGTGTATACACTTCTTCTACAGTAGCACGAGGCTGACCTTCTGTAGTGTTTACCAACAAAATGGGCACACCCAATTGAGTATTGTTCTGCCCTGCAACATAGCGCTTTCCAAACAATTGCACCAGGTTAAAATAGCACCAGGAGCGGTAAGCCAGTGCCTGGCCTTTTATTGCTTTCTTGTCTGCATCAGGACCTTCGGCATTATCAATATTGTTGATAATATTGTTGGCATTGGCGATAATGCGGTAGTAAAAATAATAAGAGAAATAAGGTGTGCGGCTGTTTACATTGCGGTGGGCAAGCCACTGGTAATCGGCATTTAACCAGCCGTTACCCTGTGCTGTCATTACCACATCTTCTCCCATCATGTCAGAGTACATCATGTTGGCACTGTGCCCACCCTGGTCCTGGTTGCCCAGCCATTGTATGTATAGGGCCCTGTGTATACCATTGATAGCTGCCCACCCATTGTTGGTGGTTTGAAAAACCGTACCGGAGGAAATGGCATCGGTTGGTGATGTTTCCAGATAATCTTCCTTACAGGCTGTAAATAAAACCGATACAGCCAGGATGAGTAAAAAATTATATTTAATCCTTTTCATTATTTTCTTTTTAGAGTGTAACATTTAAACCCAGCGTGATGATACGGGCAGGCATATAAGCGTTGCTGGTTACCCCTGTAAAGGACTGCGCAGCATTCATGCCCTTGCGGGCAGACTTCATAAACAGGTTTTCACCACTTAGGTATACACGGGCCGATTGTAAAAAGGCAGCACGCGCCAGGTTATCCGGCAGGGCATAGCTTAAGTTGGCAGAGCGCAGGGTAATATAAGACCCGTCTATTAGCCAGCGGTCAGATGCAGCATTAAAATCGCCGGTGCGGGCTACATCCATACGAGGCACATTGGTTTCATCACCAGGCTGCTTCCAACGGTTTAAAATGTCAGTATGAATGGATGATCCATAAGAACCGGAACTCATTAAGCCGGCATAGGCGCCATCGTAAATTTTACCACCGATCTGGTACGTAAACAATACCGAAAGCGATAAGCCTTTATAAGAGAACGTATTGGAAATACCACCAAATACATCCGGAATAGCAGTACCTGCATAAATGAACTTGGCATTAGAGGGCAGGGTTGATACAGAGTCTCCATTTTTGGTAATGCGGGAGTTAGCCGGTGCCCAGGCATTCATAGCATACAATGCTCTACCATCCTCAGGGTCCACGCCATAATAATCGCGCAGCCAGTAGTCGTATATAGAATGGCCCACCATCAGCTTTTTGGTACCATCAATAATTTCCGGCTGGCCGTCAGGCATTTTAGTAATCTCGTTTTTAAATGTGGTTGCATTCACATCTAGGTTCCAGGTAAAATTGTTATTTCTAACTACATCTACAGCTACCTGCATTTCTAAACCCCTGTTGAACATAGAACCAATGTTGCGGGTTTGTGTGAGCGTACCGCTGGATACAGGCAGGTTTACTGCAAACAACAGGTTGTCTGACTGGCGGTGGAAAAATTCAAAGCTACCGTTTACACGGTTCTTGAACAGGCTGAAATCCAAGCCTATATCAAACTGCTTGTTGGTTTCCCAGGTCAGTTCCGGATTTTCCAGGCTGCCTTGCAGTACACCTGCAGCAGTTACGTTGTCAAAGCCCAGGGAATATAAACCCTGCCAGGCATAAAAACCGATGCCGCCATTGTTTCCGGTTTCACCATAAGATGAACGCAACTTCAACATGTTGATCCAATCTGTTTTCAGGAACGACTCCTGGTCAAGCCTCCAGCCGGCACCTACCGACCAGAATTTACCCCAGCGAACGTCTTTGGCAAATTTGGAAGAGCCATCAGAACGGAACGAAGCAGAAAACAGGTACTTGTTGTCGTAGCTATAGTTGGCGCGTGATAAAAAGCTTTCAATTCTGTTTTTATCTGTATAAGAGCTTAAGTTGTTGGTAGTGGTAAAGTTTTCGAGTTCTGTTATACCATCAAAAGACTGCTGCTGGCGCGAGCCGGTTAGGTATTCGTAATTGTAATCATAGTTCTCATGACCTGCCAGTAAATCAATATTATGAGCGCCAAAAGTGCGGCTGTAGTTCAACAACTGGTTCAGGGTATAAGTAGTAGTTGTAGAGTTGGTACGGCTGGCTCTGCCCGCTGGTGCACCATCGCCTACTATCTTATTTTCGTATGTAGCCGCTTTGTAGTTAGAAATGTCTACGCTGATGTTTGTAGTGAACTTAAAGTTGCGCAAAAAGCTGATTTCGCCAAAAGTTCTGGCGCTTAACACATTGCGCTTGTACATATTATCGTTCCACATGGTTTCTGCTACTACATGGCGGCCGGGGCTGCCACTGCTGGCGCGTGTCATAGTGGGCGATGAGTTACCCAGGTCGAACTGACGGTTTCCATTCGCATCCAGCACATAAGCACCTGTTACAGGGTCGTGCATATGAACAGGATAGATAGGACCCATATTTCTTGAAAAATAGAACGGGTTTACATAACCAGTACTGGAGCCATCGCTAGCCTGGTCAGACTTAGTGATTACGGTTGAAAGGTTTAAACCGGTTCTGAACCAGCTTAAAGGTTGTGTATTTACATTAACACGGCCGGTAAAGCGCTCGTAGTCTGAACGTAATACAAACCCTTTTTCATTAACATAGCCTAATGACACGTAATAGTCGTTTCTTTCTGCACCACCATTAAAGGCAACGGAATAATCACCTCTTGTTCCTGTACGTCTCAATGGTTCAAACCAATCCAGGTCATCGGCCCACAGCAATTGTGCATTGGGGTTGATGGTACCATCCGTACCTACAATAGCATTATCAGGCACATTAAATGGATTATAACCCAGCAGGCCCTTTATATTGTTGGTAGCATTTTGGTTGGCCGTTGCTATTGGCGTAGTACCAGAGTAAGCCAAACTGTTGCGATAAGCTTCCCACATCAGCGGATAATATTGAAAAGCATCAACGCGGTCGTATTCAGGAATACCCTGCGACGTAACACCCTGTAATACTTTAGCCGAAACCTGGTTGCGGCCTTTTTTACCTTTTTTGGTAGTAATCATGATAACCCCATTGGCCGCACGCGAGCCATATAATGAGGTGGTAGATGCATCCTTCAATACAGATATGGATTCAATGTCATCTGCATTCAGGTTAGCAATTGTGAGGTCGTAAGGAACACCATCCACTACAAAAAGCGGATCGTTGGAGGCATTGATAGAACCAAAACCACGAACGCGGATGGCAGGGCCCGAACCGGGCTGACCGCTACCGGCATTGGCCTGCACACCAGGTGCAGCACCAGCAATGGCATTGGTAACGTTTACAATTGGGCGCTGCTCAATTTCACGCGCATCTATCTGCGCGGCAGAACCGGTGAACGAACCACGCTTAGCGGTGCCGTAAGCCACTACCACTACTTCGTCCATAGAGTTGGTAGCCGTACTTAAGCTAATGGTTAAATAAGTTTGATTGCCGATAGTAACTTCCTGGTTGGCAAATCCTACCGAAGAAACAATAAGCGCGGTGGCGCCCGGCTGAACGTTTATACTAAACGCGCCATCGGCATTGGTAGTAGTACCTAGGCTGGTACCTTTTACTGTTACCGATGCATTGGGCACTGCATTGCCTTGCCCATCTGTAATTCTACCCGTAATCATTCGGGTTTGTGCCAGGAGTTGCAGACATACCACAAGCATCCCCAGCATAATGAGTAACCGTTTTCTCATGTGCATTATAGTTTAAAATTTAAAATACAAAACCATGATGCGTTTTGGAAACATCATGGTTTCGATTCAATTCTTTTATTAAATAAGGTTAAGGTGTGACGAATATAATAAAGCGAATTTAAAAAATTCATTTTTTTTTAACATTCCTAAAAACAATTTCTTTAAAAGGAAAAACAGACGTTTTATACAAGCAGTACAAGCAGCGCAACTAGTAATCTCAAGCTATAAAACTGCTGTTGTGAAACGTCTGTTTTTCCTTTTGATTATAAAACAAAAAGGTTCGGCAATTGCCGAACCTTTTTTATAAAACGTCTGTTTTTCCTTTTACTTCAGGTAACCGGGGTTTTGCTCTATGTTTTCATTAGCCAGTATTTCCGCATCAGGAATAGGGAAATAATATTGCTTGTCGGTAGGGCGCAGCAACACGGCACCTTGTGCATTAATGGCATCTTCCGGCAGGCGGGTAATCGACAGACCTCTTCTGCGCAGGTCGTGCACACGCTGACCCTCAAAAGCCAGTTCTTTAAAGCGCTCTTCCATGATAGCATTTATAAGTGCTTCTTTGGTTACAAACACTTGCGGCAAATAACCGTTGATGCGCGCTGCTCTCAATGTATTCAGGTCATTAGCAGCCAGCAGCAGTTGTCCTTTTTCGGCATAAGCTTCAGCACGTATCAGGTACATTTCAGCCGTGCGGAACACTTTCAGGTCGGCCAGGTTGGGGTTGGTGGCATCGCCGCCCATATATTTGGCCAGCGAGTAACGGTCCGCACCTCTTTCCATTACAGTAGCAGCATATCGGATGTCGGTCGTTTTATCAAATGCATCGCGCAGCTCTTTGGATGGGCCAAAAATGATCTTGTTCTGCGTACGGTCGTAAAACCAATCGCCGGCGCGGGTAAAGTTGGCCTGCTCGCGGCGGAACTTCCAGATCACTTCTGCATTGGTTTTATCCTGCCATATCAGCGGGTACTGTGCTTTGGTAGCGAGGGGCACGGCATTGATAGCAGCCGTTGCAGCCGAAATAGCCAAATCCCAGTTTTTTGCATATAACGCTGCTCTTGCCTGTATAGCATGTATGGCAGGCAACGAAATACGCGTAGCCGATGTAAAGCTTGCCGGTATGAGGGCCTTGGCTGCATCCAGGTCGGCATTAATGTTGGTCATTACTTCGGCAACCGTGTTGCGTGCCGGTTTGCCAAAGGTTTCGGCCACCTTTACATAAGGCACCGCCAGTGCATTGGGCTCAAAAGTATTAGCATAGTTTATCAGCAGTTGCAGGTGTCCAAAGGCACGCAAGGCCAGCGCCTCACCCATTACTCTTTTTTTAGTAGCCTCGTCAGCCGAGTTGTTGGTGGTTATTTTTTCAGCCGCCGCCAGCACACGGTTGGCGCGGTTAATGCCAAAATAGTAACCTGCCCAGGTATTGGTAATATCTGCATTGCTGGGGTCTACCTGCCAGCGGTAAGCAACGGCACCACGGCCGGTGTTGTTTTCGGTAGGCATGGTAGCCTCGTCCGAATACAGGGCATTGGCCCATATTTCATAACCATAAGCACCATAGTCGCCCGTGGTGCGCTGGTTAAAGGTTTGGTAAGCACCCAGCAGGCCGCGCTCCAGGCTGGGCACATCTGCCAGGGCATTCTCCTCTTCCACCTGGTCTATCGGCTTCAAGTCAAGCGATTTGCTGCACGAGGTAATAGTAACGCCCGCCAGCAAAAGAAAACTGAATATTTTAAATGATTTCATTTGTTCTCTTCGTTTTTAAAATTAGAAAGTAACGTTCAGGCCAAAAGTGATGGTGCGCTGAGAAGGATACTCAAACGTAGAAATGTTGTTGTTATCCTCGGGATCAAAGCCTCTCCACTTGGTCCAGGTGTACAGGTTCTGCGCTTGTGCAAATACGGTTACACCGGCTACTTTATCTGTAACGGTTTGCAGCAGGCGGGCCGGCACATTGTAACCGACATTCAGGTTTCTGAAGCGCAGGTAAGATGCATCCTGGATGTCTTTTGAGGAGAACTGGCGCGAGCTGCTATAACGCTGGATGTCGGTATTGTCGCCCGGCTTTTTCCAGCGGTTCAGCATGCGTACCGACTGGTTGCTGGTAGCAAAGCTGGGATGCTCGTTAAAGTAATCTTCGTTGTTAAATCTTTTGTTGCCGGTTACAAACGTAAAGAAAGCTTCTAGATAAGCACCTTTGTAGTTCAGCACGGTATTAAAACCACCCTGCACTTTAGGCAGCCAGCTTCCAAACTCGGCCACGCTCATGGTAGAGCGGTTGTAGCTTTCAGTGATTTTTCCATCACGATCGTAATATTGGGGCGAACCGGTTTCAGGGTTCACACCGGCCCACTTAGGCAGGTAGTGCGTACCGTAAGGCAGGCCTACACGAATAATAGAAGTACCCAGCTCAAACTGGTTTACCTGGCCAAGGCTTACTATTTCATTTTGGTTGTAGGCAGCATTGGCACCAATAGTCCAGCGCAGGTCGGCATTACGCAGCACCTCACCATTCAGGGCTACTTCTACACCGCGGTTGCGCATAGAACCAGCGTTTTGGTTGATATCATAAGCACCAGATGTTTGTGATAATTGCTGGCTTACAAACAGGTTTTCTGTTAATTTGTTATACACATCAATAGTACCGCTTAGTCTTCTTTTAAAGAAGGCAAAGTCAACACCCAGGTTGGCGGTTTTAGTATATTCCCAATCATATTGTGGGTTGTCAATTTGCGTCAGCGTCAAACCTGTTTGCCCATCATATTTAGTGCTGCCATATGTAGCCAGGTAACCAAACGATGAATTGAACGGGCTGGCCGTGATACCGTATGAAGCACGCACCTGCAGGTCATTGGCAAAAGTGGCATTGTCCATAAAGCTTTCGCGCATTACGTTCCAGGCAGCACCTATTGAGTAGTAAGAGATCCAGCGGTTGGCCTCGGGCACACTGCTCGAGCCATCCACACGGTAGTTGGCGTTCAGCGTATACTTATTATTATATACATATTTAGCAATCCCCATTACTGATTGTAAGGCTGTATGGTCGCGGTTACCACCTACCAACGGAATAAGGCCGGCAGCAGAACCTGGCGTAACAGCTGCAGGCGTATTGGGTAGCAGCGGGTTGATGCCATAACCAGTATAGTTAAAACCTCTGAGACGCGATTTCACGCTTTCATATAAAGCAATTACATCAACTGCATGTACACCGTTAAAAGTCTTATTGAAGTTGATACCACCATTACCTATCAAAGAATAGTAACGGCTGATGGATTCACCAAATGAACCCTGGCCGCCAGAAGACCTGGAACCAGTGAAAGTATTGGGGTCTATAAATCGCTCCGTCACCAGTTCGCGGTAATCCAAACCTAAAGTAGAGATCAGGGCAAAATGGTCCGTCAACTTGTAGCGCAGGTTGGCGCCCACCACACTTTTCAGCTCATCGCGCTTGCTGGTGGTAGCTAATAAACGCTCCAGGGCAGTTGAGCCTTCGCGTTGGTCCAGCACATCATCCTGATCAAACAGGCCGCTGAAAGTATAGGCGTTACCGGCATGTACCAGCTTGCCCCCAATATAAGGCTGCTCGTAGGGCAGTGCATAATAAACCGAGGCAAACGGGTTGGTTACCGCCGTAGTGTTCTCGTTTTCAATAAAGCTGCTTTGTGCATAGTTGATGGTGGTGCTTAGGGCAGCCGTAAAACGGTCGGTTTTAAAATCCACGTTGTTTCTCAAAGAATATCTTTCGAGGCCGGAGCGCAGGGCAATACCTTTTTGCTTAAAGTAGTTGAGCGCGCTGTAAAAAGAAACCTTATCCGACCCGCCGGTGGCGTTTATTTCATGCTCCTGGAAAGAACCTTTACGGAAGAAAATGTCAGTCCAGTCCACGTTCATATTACGCAGGCTGTCCAGAATCTGGTCGCCGCGTACATAGTCCGCTTCTGTCTTCTCCAGTTCCAGTACGTCGTCTATCGAAGGGTCATAAATATATTTGATGGGGTTCTTACGCGAGTAAGTCCAGCCCGGTCCTTTTATCTCGCCGGTTTCCAGTCCAATTTCTTCATCGTACTGCAGCTTTTGCGCCGAGTTCATCATTTCAAAATTGGGACGGGTGCGTTTACTAATACCAGCCTGCGTTTTAAAGCCAATGGTCAGCTTACCACCGCTTTTACCACGCTTGGTAGTTACTACTATCACACCGTTGGCACCGCGCGAACCGTACAGGGCCGTGGCGGCGGCATCTTTCAGCACGTCTACCGACTCTACATCCGATGTGCTGAGCGCAGAAAAGGCAGAAGCCTGCACCGGCACACCATCAATAATATACAGCGGCTGTGTAGAACCATTGATAGAACCTACACCACGTATGATAACGTTAGCAGCAGCACCCGGCTGGCCCGAGCCCGATACAGCCAACAGGCCCGGCGCGCGGCCCTGTAGCACCTGGTCCAAGCTGGCATTGGGCACCTGGTTGATGGCCTTGGCCGTAACCTTGGCGGCAGAACCGGAGAAGGTGCTCTTTTTTTCACGGGTGTAACCTGTTACCACTACCTCGTCAAGCGTGGCAGCAGTATTGGGTTGCAGCGCTACGTTTATGCTGCCGCTGGCCGGGATGGTTACCGTTTGCGGCGTAAAACCTACATAAGAAATTTCCAGGCTGTTGGTAGCCTGTGGTACATTAATAGAAAAACTGCCTGCAGAACCGGTAACGGTTGCGGCAGCTACGCCGGCGGCCCTTACGGTTACGCCCGGCAGCGGCTGACCATTGTTGTCATACACGGTGCCGGTAACGGTACGGCCCTGGGCCAGCAACTCCACAGAAAACAGGAGCACGCCCAGAAGAAGCATCAAAACTTTCCTCACTTGCATACAAGAAATTAAAGTGTTCTAATTGTGAAAAAATAAAAAAGAGATGGCTGAAGAAGCTGTGTATTTAGGATATCAGACTCACTGCAGTCCATTTTTGCAGCGCGAAATTAGCAGAAAAAAGATTGAAACCACAATTGTGAGCCATTTATTTATGATAGTAAAATTATTGCTTATATATTTGATTATCAATAACTTAATGTAGATTTTATGGATAACTCATATTGATTAGAATCAAGTTCTGAAAACGGAGGACGTGATATGAAAAACAGGAAACAATTGGCAACTGTTGCTGTTAAAAGGAAAAACAGACGTTTTTGAAAAAGGTGAAACGTGACACAAATAGTAAAATTCATTTGGCTGTTCGCTATGAATCATCAACTAGAAATCATGAACATTAAAAGGAAAAACAGACGTTCTACCAATTAACTATACTACTAAACCTAAAAGGAAAAACAGACGTTTTGGATTAGTAGCCGGTGTTTGGGGTAATGCCTTTATTCAACAGTATTTCCAACTGTAGCATGGGCCATACATGCTGATTGTTATTTTTTCCGTGAAATTTTTGTCAGGTTAATAAGCAGCGCCGGCAGCAAAACCAGGTTGGCAATGGTGGCCGTTACCAGCGTAAGCGAGGTAAGCCAGCCCAGCGCCTGCGTGCCGCCAAAGGAACTAAAGCAGAAAATAACAAAGCCTGCGGTTAGCACAATAGCAGTATAGATAATGCTAAGGCCGGTGGAGTGTATGGTTTGTATTACATTGCGCTCTACCGGAACTTCCCTGTCCATTTCCTGCTTGTAGTTGACCAGAAAGCGGATGGTAATATCAATGGCAATACCCAGCGCCACACTAAACACCAGCACGGTAGAAGGCTTTAGCGGCACACCGGCCCAGCCCATTACACCGGCTGTTATTACCAGCGGAATCACATTGGGAATGAGCGAGCAAAGCAAAATACGCCCCGAGCGGAAAAGGTAAAGCATGCAAAGCGCTATCAGTAAAAAAGCCCAGAAAACACTTTCTTTTAATCCATTAATAATGTAACGGCTGCCTTCTAAAAAAGTAACTGAAGTACCCGTTAGCTGCACGGTGTATTTGCTGGTATCAAACAAGGCATTGGCACGTTGCTGCACACTATCCAGCACCAGCGGCAGGCGGCTGCTGCCCACGTCTTTCATATTCACGCTCATGCGGGCATACTGCTGCGTGCTATCCATAAAGGTGGCTACAATACGGCCAAATGCATTGGCGCCTTGCCCCTCGCTGCCGCGCATAGACAGATAAGATTGCAGGCCCGGCAGGTCGTACGCCGATGGCATGGTGTAGTTGCTACTGTCGCCTTCAAAAAAAGCCTGCTTGGCAAACTTCAGTCCTTCTACTATAGACAGTGGTCGCGCCAGTTGCGGGCGTGCTGCCATATATTGCCCCAGGCTATCCATGCTATTAAACACCGGCAGCGCACGTGCGCCGCGCAGCCCGTTGGGCCGCCTTGTATCCACCAGTATTTCCAGCGGCATCACCCCTTCAAAATGCGTTTCAAAAAATTTGAGGTCGGTATAAATTTTATCTTTCTTCGGCAAATCATCTACTATAAAGGCTTCGCTTTTCAGTTGCCACAACCCTGCCACAGACAGCAACAGCACAATAGCCGTAACGGCATAAATGGTTTTGCGGTGGTTAATGGCCCACAGCTCTAAACGATCCAGCCAGATTTGCAGTCGCTTGTTATAGAGGTAGCGCGTATGGCGCTCCTTAGGCGCTGCCAAAAAGCTAAGTACCGCCGGAATGGCCACCAGCGATATAAAAAACAGCAGCATGATGTTGATGCCCGCCACCACGCCAAACTCCTGCAGAATGGCACTTTTGGTAAGCGCAAAAACCGCAAAGCCAATAGCCGCCGCAATGTTGCAGAAAAGCGTTACAATACCCATCTTTTCAATCATCTGCACAATGGCTGCTTCGCGGCTGCGCGTATGGTTAAAAGCCGTGTGGTATTTGTTTAAAAAGTAAATGCAGTTGGGTATGCCGATCACTACAATCAGCGGCGGAATGAGTGCCGTAAGCAGGGTAATGTCGTAGCCGAAAAGGTGCATGGTGCCAAAGCTCCAGATAACGCCTACCAGCACCACCGCCAGCGACAGCAGCGTGGCGCTGATGGAGCGGAAGAAAAGCCACAGGATGAGCGCCGAAAGCAAAACAGAAGCAATGGTAAACCACTTCATTTCCCGCTCCAGCCGCGTGGCCATCATGGTGCGTATCAGGGGCAGTCCGCTCAGGTGCATTTCTATGTTGTGCTTTTGGCCAAACGCTTTTGCTTTACCGGCAATGGCCTCCACCACGCGCGTACGCTCCTTAGAAGCCAGCACGCGGGGGTTGATGCGTACACCCATCAAAAAA
>CBDTUH010000063.1:0-13107 GCA_965363375.1 uncultured bacterium | reverse complement strand
TTGCCCTTGTTCACTTCCACATTTACTTTCAGAAATTCCTTTTCCAGTGCGGGCGTTGTTACTTCAACCAGTTGCAATTGGCTCATAAGCGCAAAAGTAATGGCAAAGATGGAATGTGGCTAAAAGGAAAAAGAGAGGTTTGGAAAGTCGTTAGTCGGCAGTCTGCAGAAGGCAGCCAGAACAGCCAGTTAAAGCTTAAAAGGAAATAAAGACGTTTTGATTGGCGAACAAGGAACAAGGAAATGATGAAACATGAAGTAGTAAATGCCAAAAGGAAAAACAGACGTTTATTTATGTAAGCTGTAAAATTTAAAATTGAAGAAAATCTTAAAAGGAAAAGAAGACGTTTTTAAAAATGAATTGGCTGTTTACCATAAACCATGAACTATCAACTATGAACCGTTAAAAGGAAAAACAGACGTTTTCCTTTTAACGGTCAAACAGACGCTGCCCCAGTTTTTTATCGTGGCCATAAATATCTTCCCGAAAATTGATCTGACCGTTGGCACCTACCCAGGCGGTAAAATAACCTATCACAACAGGTATGGGATTTTCGATGGTCACAAAAAGTTCAGAATCGCGGTTCATGGCGGCAACAATTCTTTCCGTTGTCCACTCGGGTTGCTGGCGCAGCACCCACTCGGCCATGCGCTGCGGTTCCTGTATGCGAATGCAGCCATGGCTGAAGGCACGCTTTTGCTCGTTAAACAAACCCTTGCTGGGCGTATCGTGCAGGTAAATATGAAAGTTGTTCGGAAACAAAAATTTTACTTTACCCAACGCATTCCAGGGGCCTGGCTTTTGACGAACAGTGTTACCATTCCACTCCATGTGTCGCTGCGCCAAATAAGCCGGATTGCGGTTGATAGCCGGCAATATTTCATTTTTCATAATACCGGGCGGAATGTTCCAATAGGGTGCAAAAACCACGTACTTCATGTTACCGGTAAAAACCACTGTGCGGTTTTGTGAAGTGCCAACAACTATGTTCATCCCAAAAGAAGGTTTGCCACCTTCAAAAACTGTAAGCCTGTATTGCGGAATGTTTACTAAAATAAAAGTGCTATCCTGCTGGGGCGGCATCCAGCGCATGCGTTCCATATTCACCAGAATCTGCCTTATGCGTTTTTCGATGGGCTCGTTCAGATAGCGAAACGTATTGCCACCTATTATGCCATCTTCTACCAGCCCATGGCGTTTTTGAAACCTTTTAACGGCAACTTCCAGCGAGTCGGAAAAAACATAAGTGGTATCATCGTCCTGCTTATAGTCGCCGGTGGTGATCAGGCGTTTTTTTATGGCCGCTAGCACACGTGCAGAGTCGCCCAAGCGGTAAACATTTTTATCAGCTGAAATAGTTGGCCAGCCGCCGGCGCGCTGCAACTCGTAATAGCGCAGCAAATGGTTTTTCAACCGCTGGTACTGGCTGTTTACAGGCGCATAAGCATCCAGGTTCTTTCCTTTATTTTTTACCAGCGAATCGAGCAATGCCACGGTATTGATGCGTTTGCGCGGAATAAACCAGCCCAGGTCTTCTTCATCTATATCCACATTGCCCTGGTAGGCGCGGCTGGCGTAGTTAATGAATTGTTGGGTAAGCAATACTTCGGTACGCAACCGCTGGCTGTCCGGCAGTGGGTGAATGGCACGCCCTGCTTCTACAGCACGAAAAAGGCTATCCAGCGTTGCATTGTACAATGTGCTATCGGCGCTATAATCTATATAATTGCTTTGAAGGTTCCAGAAAATGGGCGCCTGCTCGGTAAAGCCGGTATCGCTAAACCAGGCATACTGATAATTGCGGCCATTGTAAAAATTGCGCAGGCGCTGTGCATCGGAGTCGGGCAGGTTTTGCTGCTGCAGCAGGCCTTCCAGCGACAGGCTGTCAAAGAAAATATCGGAGTAAGCGTTGGCAGGCGTAATAGTAGTGTCGCGCACGACAGGTTCAGGATCAGTTGTTCTTTTAGCGTCACTATTAGCACAAGCGGCCAACAGGCATAGCAATAAGGCCACTAATCCTAACCTCGGTTGGTATTTGTTGAATAAAGAAATAGTAAGTGTATATTTTTTTTGCATCAATGCACAGGATTTAAGCGATAATCAAAATCTAAAGAAATATAATCATTTCTTTTCCCTTTTAACATCACAACAATCGTACAGCTACTGATCTTTATCAGCCTGCAAATGTTAAAAACAAAAAAGGGAAGCCATAATAGCTTCCCATTTTGATTAAAAACGTCTCTTTTCCTTTTGTACTATCAACTTGTCGACAAAATCCAAAACGTCTCTTTTTCCTTTTAACCGTTTTTATAACAAGGGGTTGGTAAACATTTTTTTGGCCAGGTCGGTATCGTGGCTGTAAATATCCTCGCGGAAATTGAGCAGTCCTTTTTCATCTACCCAAGCAGTGTTGTAGCTGATAAATACGGGCACGGGCTTGTCCAGCTTTACATATTTTTCTTCGCCGCTGTTCATGGCTGCACGTATTTTTTCGGGTGTCCACTCGCTATTGTTGCGCAGCAGGTATTCGGCCATTTTGGTAGGGTCGGCCAGTCGGATGCAACCGTGGCTATAGGCGCGCTTGTCGCGGCTAAAGAGGCTTTTGGCCGGCGTATCATGAAAGTAAATATTAAAGCTGTTGGGAAACAAAAACTTCACCTTACCCAGCGAATTGCCGGGGCCGGGTAGCTGGCGTATCACCGGCAGATTTCCATCCTGGCTTACCACTTCCATATTCTGGCTGGCCAAATAGTTGGGATTGCGCTCCATAGCAGGTAGTATTTCATCCTTAACAATACTGGGCGGCACATTCCAATAAGGAGCAAACACCACCTGGTTGAGGTCGCCGGTAAATATCACTGTATTATGCCCCTCTTTACCTACCACCACCGGCATGTCAAACACTTTTTTGGTACCGTCCATCACGTGCAGCACAAACTCCGGAATGTTCACCAGTATCAAGTCGCCATTGGGTTTGTTAGGCATCCAGCGCATGCGGTCTAAATTGATCAGCAACTGCTGCACGCGCGTGGCGGCAGGTACATTCATGTCTTTTATCAGGGCTGCACTAATCACACCATCTGGCGTATAACCATGCCGCACCTGGAAAGATTTTACACCCATTTCCAGCGTATCGGTAAACAGGGCACTGGTGTCGCCGGCAGGCATATCGCCGGTTAAGGATAAACGTTTTTTTATGGCTACAATCTCGGGGCCGGAAGCACCTTTTTTATACGACTTTTTATCCGCTTCTATCAGCGGCCAGCCGCCCCTCTTTGCTATGTTGAAATAGATTCCGAGCTGCTGTTTCAGGCCGCGGTAGGCTGTGTTCACATCTTCAAAATATTTATCGTCTTTATGCTTTTTATTCAGCAGCGAGTCGGCCAGTTCCATGGCATCGCGCTTTTTAAAAGGCACAAAACGCTCCATCTCTTTACGCTTTACATAGCCATCGTCATAAGCCTGCAGCATGTATTGTATAAAGTGTTCCGTCAGTGTAAATTCGGTTTTAAGAATGGAAGAATCGGAAGTGCTTACAGATAAACTTTCGGCAGCCGTAAGCGCATCCATTTTTTTCTGCAGCTTTTTATTATGCAGCACCGAATCGTGGTTGTAAGTGGTATGGTAGTCGTGCAGGTTCCAAAAGCCGCGGGCCTGCTCGGTAAGGCCATCGGAAGTAAACCAGGCCAGCTGGTAATTACGGGCATTGTAAAAGCTGCGCAGGCGGCGCGCCAGCGAGTCGGGCACGGCATCCTGTGCAATAAACTTTTCCAGCAGCATGCTGTCGGTAAACAGATCGCTATAGGAATTGGCTTTGGTTATGCTTAAGTCGCGTGTGGAAACTTTTTTGCCTTTTTTTTCGTCGTCTTCATTGCTGTTGCTGCCCATGGCATCGCAGGAGGCCAGTGCCGTAATCAGCAGAACGGAATAGATGATACTTTTCATATTTCTATATTTTACAAAAGCTATGCCTGTGCGCTGCTGTTTGAGGCCTGCCCAAAACCTTTGCTTTTTCTTTTAACCTTCATGGCAAACACTTAGGGTAAACCTGTAAAACGACCGGAAAAAAGTTTTCTTAAAATGAAATGGAGCCCGGTAGCAACATCGGCAGTTGGGGTGCAGCGCGCACAAACTATGTAACAAGCTCTACACAAAAAATAGAAAGGAAAACAGCACGTTTCAAAGAAAGCGGTTTTTGCAGCCCACACTACTTCAGGTTTTTGTGCCTATAATAGCTTATATTTAAGAAGCTAAAATTTACTGAACCCGCCCCGGAAACCTGCCTGACTGTACCTGCGTATCTTTTTTTATAACCCGTTTTTATACTTTAACAACTACCATTATGCGCAAGTACCTTTTTTTTGCAGTTGTGGCCATGATGGCCATTTTGCTGTGCAGCCCGCTTTTTTATTCAAAAACTGCCTCGGCACAAAGCGATAACGCCCGACAGAACGCCAGTGAAAATGCCGCCTTTAACCACGAAAAAGTAGACCCCGAAAAAGCAAAAAAAATGATGGACGAATTTGTGAGGAAAGCCAACAAAGGTGACCACAAATTCACCAAATTTAACCGGCAGGAGCTGATAGATGCGCTGGCTGCAATGGATGGAGTAGATACGGTAAAATTTGTTATTGGTGCTACCATCGACGATGAGCCCGGCAAACCAAAAACCAAGCCCGTTATTTTGCTGCAGCTGCAGGAAGCCGAACGCGAGCAGCCCGGCGGCCACAGCCTGCTGGCTTACTCTTACCTTTCCGGTGGCATTTGCCCGCCGCCGCACGGCCGTGAATGCATACTGGAACGATAGCTGAAAGCAGGAAGATTATTTTTAAACTTTACATCTGTTAAAAGGAAAAAACAGACGTTTTTTGTGTAGTCCCCTTTTGAGCCCTGATGAAACACCTGTTGCGACGCTCCGTTCGGCAGCAGCAAGCGCATAGGCCAAAACGTTTCTATTTTCTTTTAAAAAAAGTTCATGGTTCATAGGTCATAGAAAACAGCCAAATGCAAAACGTCTCATTTTCCTTTTAAAATTGAACATTGAATATTTCCTCATTCACTATTGACTTCACCTCTTCATTCAATATTCCCTGGCTCTTGTTCGATATTCCCTAGCCTTCCAGGTGGATGGAAAATACGATCATGCGCGACTGCATGCGGTCGAGCACACTGCTGTACTTGAGGCCTTCATCGCGGCTGTGCAGGTTGCCCAGGCCGTTGCTTATTTTTACTTCGGGCGAAAAGATGAATGACTGGAAATAAAAGTTGAAACCCAGGCCGGCCTCTACACCATAATCCAGCTTCTGAATTTTAATCTGATCTTCGGCCTTGCGGGCGCGGGCGTTGGAGGCCAGGTCAAAATCTACCTTGCCGCCGCCCAGCATGTACACGCGAAAGTTGCCTATGCGGTCGGAGCGAAACTTGAGCTGCAGCGGAAACGACACAATTACTGATTCTACTTTTTGTGTAACCTCAGTGCCTTCATCGCGGCCGGGCGTGCGCATTTTGTAAAACAGGTTGCGCTCGCTAAACATGAGTGTGGGGTTAAAACGTGTTTCGAAGCGATTGCTCAGGCGCGTAGTGGCCAGCAGGCCCAGCGCAAAGCCGCCGGCGTTGGCCGGCTCGGCCACCATTATACTGTCTTGCCCCAAAAATGTGGGATGGTGTTCTATATTAAAGCGGGCCAGGTTGCCAGCCAGCGTTATGCCAAAATAATAAGGCTTGTTGTCGTGGTCTTCGAGGTACAGCGGGCGCTGCTGCGCAGCGGCACCCAGGCTGCCCAGCAGCACGGCGGCCAGCACCAAAGTACGGATGGCTTTTACAGGAATAGTGGATAATGGTTTCAGCAAGTATTTCATAAGTGATTAACGGTCAATAGTTTAATACCAATACTAACATATTGCAAACTGCCCGGTAGCTTTTGCCAACAGCATTTTACCCCACCATAACGCCACATTGGAAAAATAATTGCCGCAAAGGGGGCTCAAAATATCAACATGCATAACTGCATTTTACAATTATGAATGTTTCAAAAGGAAGGCCAGACGTTTTAGGCTTTCTTTTTTCGCCCGGTGTAAATGCAGCAAATGCCCAGCGTGAGCGGCTCAAAAGAGGTGTGTTCAAAACCGGCATTGCTCATAATATTTACAAAACGCTCGCGGTCGGGAAAAGCGTGGGCCGATTTGTTGAGGTACTGGTAGGCCTTTTTGTTGGTGCGGAAAATACCTGCGATCTGTGGTGCCAGCACTGTCATGTACAGCTTATAAAACTGCTTGAAAACAGGCATCACCGGCTGGCTAAACTCCAGCACCACCAACTGCGCGCCGGGCTTTAGTACGCGGTTAATTTCCGACAAACCTTTTTCCAGGTGTTCAAAATTGCGCACGCCAAAAGCCACCATGGCACCATCAAAACTTGCAGTATCAAACGGTATGGTTTCGCTGTCGGCCAGGTGCAATTCAATATTAGTAGTTAAAGCCTCTTTAGCCACTTTTTCACGGCCAATGGCCAGCATGCCGGCCGAAATATCAATACCTGTTATTTGAGCCGGCTGCAACATTTTGGCGGCCATCAGGGCCATATCGGCGGTACCGGTAGCCACATCCAGCAGGTGCGCAGGCTTGTCTTTCAAAAACCTTTTAATGGCTTTTTTGCGCCAGCTTACATCAATGCCTAAACTTAAAAAACGGTTCAGAAAATCGTAGCGGCCGGCAATGGTGTCAAACATCTGGCTTACCTGCTGCTTTTTGCCGCCTTCTTCCGAAAAAGGCTTGATGCTGTCGTGTGGAAACTGGTTCATAAGAAGCGCAAAGGTAATGCGCGCGCCGTTGCCGGCAATATGAGAAGATGACAGCTGACAGATGACAGTTGACAGGAAATACAAAACGTCTATTTTTCCTTTTAACTCGTGAATTTGTAAGAACGTCTCTAGCTCCTTTTGCCATTTCACGCAAAGGCACCAAGGAGCCAAGACGCAAAGTTGTAAAAACATCTATTTTTCCTTTTCAACATTTATCAAAACCTGTCTTTCCCATTGTAAGCTACCAATCAACTTATCAACCTGTCAACTTATCAACTAAAACCAAACGTCTCTTTTTCCTTTTAAAAAATTCACTAATCTTCATTCACTTTATCTTTACAGCTTATGGAAATCATTGAAGCCAGCTATCTTATCAGCAGCCCGTCGGTGGATAAATGCCCCAAGGCCGACCGGCCCGAGTATGCCCTTATTGGCCGCAGCAATGTGGGCAAGTCGTCGCTCATTAACATGCTGACCAATAAAAAAGAGCTGGCCAAAATATCGCGCTCACCGGGCAAAACCCAAATGATCAACCATTTCAACATTACGTCTTCGGATAAAAAGGATTGGTATATAGTGGACCTGCCGGGCTATGGCTTTGCCAAGGTATCGCAGTCGCAGCGGCGCAGCTGGGAGCAGATGATAGAAGGCTACATCCGCAAGCGCGAAAACCTGGGCACCTTGTTTGTGCTGATAGACAGCCGGCTGGAGCCGCAAAAGATTGACCTGGATTTTGTGAACCAGATGGGCGAATGGCAGGTGCCTTTTGCGCTGGTATTTACCAAGGCCGACAAAGTAACGCAGCGCGAAGTGGCGGCCAACGTAAAAAAGTTTTTAGGCAAAATGCGCGAAACCTGGGAGTACCTGCCGCCGCACTTTGTAACCTCGGCCGAAAAGCGGCTGGGCGCAAGGCAGCTTCTGGAATTTATGCATACACTCAACGAGGCTTACTTTTTGCACAAACATTAAAGTATTGTTTTACACAACTATTGTAAATTGCGCCCTTATATAATTTTTTTATGAAGCGTGCCGCTATCGAAAAAAGAATTGTTGTTATACTGTTTGTGCTGGTGCTGGCCACTTTTAGCCTGGCGCAGCACGATAGCCGGCATTTCAAATACTTTTCGGCCGGCGTGGCCAGTAAAGTAGAACAAGTGGTAGCTTATTTAACACCCGGCAAATAAATCTATCCTTATATAAAACGTCTGGCCTTCCTTTTGTGAATTGTAAATGCTGAATTGTCAATAAATGCTAAAAAGGAAAAGAGACGTTTGTACAGATTGAATAGTAAAACGTCTCTTTTCCTTTTTTTAATATTTACTTAAGCCACCGCTATTTTCGCCTTTTGCGGACTGCGGGCCTGCAATGCCAGTAGTATTAATGATGATAAGCAAAGTACAGATTCTATCATCAGCCATTGGTTGCCAAAAGCACCGAGGCTTCCCTCAACGGCTATGGTCATTAACCGCGACAGTGCATAGCTGCCCCACAGTACGGAGGTAAACACGAGGCCTTTTTTATAGTCTTTAATGGCCAGGTAAATCAGCGTTATAAAAATGGTAAGGCCCACGCCGCCATACACGCCCCGGATGGAGCTGTAGGCATCGGTATTGGGCAGCTGCACGCCTACCAGGTTCATCACAGCCTGCGGATCGTTAAAAGCCATAGCGCTTACCATAGCAATAGAAAGTGCCGAAAAAAGGATTAGACCTTTAGAAGAAAACTTGAGAATGTTGCGTTTCATGTTGTTTTGATTTAAGACAAAGCTCACCTGCAGCAACAACAAAAATCTTTGCCCGCACCAACATTTATTGCCGGCAATATGGTTAGGCGATTCTTAAAAAAGAAAACATTCACTACAGTGCAGTTGCGTCTTCTTTGCCCGGCGCTTCGCCTTTGTCTTCCTTTTTGTCGTGCTCAATGGCAGGAATGGTTTCGGTAAAAATCAGCCCGGCTTTGGCAGCATGCTCAGCAGCTTCTACGGTGTTCTCCACAATCACCATTTCTACCTTATGCTCTTGAAGCGATGTGGAAACATCCACGGCTATTTTTTTCCTTTCAGGCAGCATTACATCGCGTATGTATATCGCCAATATACGATCGGGAAACTGCTTTACTACCTCCTGATAAATCTTCGGGTCTTCCTGTCCGCTATCGCCCACCAGCACAAAAGGGAGGTGCGGGTAAGCCTCCAGTATTTGTATTATTTCTTTTAACTTATGACCCATGTGCCCGCTCTCTTCCTTCTTTTTTACATTGAGGCCAAAGTCGCGCAGCAGCAGCGGGCCGGCAGGAATTTGGTTCAGGTCCAGAAAATCTTTCAGCAAGTCATATAAATTCCAGGGAGAACTGCTTACGTAAAAGAACGGGTTATTACGCTTGCCGTTGCGGCCCAATTGCAGGCTTTTGTAAAACTCGGCTACGCCGGCAAAGGGCAGGCGCGTGCGGGCATTGTTCAAAAACGTGATGCGGCTCATGGCCAGCAGGTCGGTAGCGCCGGTTTTTACAATGGTATCGTCTATATCGCTGATGATGCCGTACTCCGCATCGGGCGGTGGTATCATTACTTCGGCAGCCGCCATCAGGCCTTCTTCAAAAGCAATGGGTGCATGCAACAACTGCAGCGGTAAAGGGTGCCACAGGTGTTCGTTAATGATAGGTGTTTGGGGGTTCAGGTCCAGCACAAAATAGCCTTCCTTGTCGGTGGTTACTTCGTGTGCTTCATCGTGCAGCTGCACTTTTAGTTTGGCGCCGGGCACTTCGTCGCTTTCAAAGCGCTTGTACATGTTGAGCAGGTTGTTCAACACCGTGTCTTTATCGCCGGCGGCCCCTATTTTTTTATCTTCCAGCACGCGGCCTTTAATGTATACGCTGCGGGCGGTGCCATAGGTGCGGTAAGGCACTATCTGCACCGCGTGGTTCAGGCCCAGTTTTTTGTTGAGGCTGTAGGTCAGCTCGTCCCACTTTTCTTCTATGGCCGCGGCCGATTTGATAAAAATATTTTTCCAATTTGCCATAATAACCGTGTATGCAATTTTCTTGCTCAACTTAAGGAAAGGGAAAGGTTAAAAGGAAAAAGAGACGTTTTGATTTTATTTTGGTCCTAGGCTATTTGCAAATGCGCGTTGATGTATTTGAACTGCATATTTTTCATCATATATTCTTGTTCATTAATTTTTCTTGTGACAAGGAAGCACGTATATTAGAGTTAGCCACTATTATGAGTTTCCTAAAGAACATAAGATTTCTCTTAAAGTCGAAAAAAGCTAAGGCTGCATACGTAAATCAACAAGTTGAAGCAATGCAACAAAAAACAGGTAATGTGCTACAAGAAGGAATGTTTGAATTTCAACATAGTGGGTTCTATTTCAACTTTAAGGATGGTAGGAGTTTCATCAAATGGTCAGATATAATTAGAATTGATGCTTATAAAATCGATTTGATAACAATTGACGAAATAAGGTTGGATATTGTTCTTGAAAAATTTCAATTCACCATTACGGAAGAGACGCCTAATTGGAATCTCTTTATTGAAAAATCAAAAGAAGTATTTACTACAATACCAAAAGATTGGGATCGAATAATTACAAAACCAGCTTTTAATGCTAATTACATAACAATTTATAAAGTAGGCTCAGGTTAGAACAAACAGCGGTTGACATTCGCTTCAAAGCAACATGGGCTTTCACAAAAGTTCTGAACTGATCACCTTTAAACTTCAACTGAAAATAGGCTAAGCAGCGGTTATAGAATATTCATACTTCTCATAATACTTTCCTGTTACATTACTCGAACGGCAGTAATGAAACCATACATAGATTTTTTTTGATGTAAAATAATTATTTATCGCTTATCAATAAATATTTATTAATTTTAGATATAATTGAAATTCTTCATTATGTCTAAAACAGATAACGTCGTATTTATCTTTATGAAAATTATTGCCTGGATCATTTTTGTTGGCTTGAGCATAGAAGCCGGCGGATTGATCGTCAATTTTTTCTTCAGCCTTTACAGGCCCGAGATGGTGCCCACCCTGTATCAAAAGCTGGATTTAAGTGAGGTGTCCCATCGCAGCCAATGGGCTTTCTTCAGCATGTACAGTTTCATACTTATCATCGCCATCCTGAAAGCGGTTTTGTTTTATGCGGTTATCAAACTGGTAAGCCAGATTAACTTATCAAAACCATTCAGCCCCTTTGTTGCCGCGCAGGTTTCTCAAATCAGTTATTATACTTTTTCAATTGGCCTGGTAAGTTACATAGGCCGCGAGTCAGCTAAAAATCTACAGCAACATGGTTTTGCAACCGATAACCTGAATCAATTCTGGGCAGACAGCCAGGCCTTTATTCTGATGGCAGCTGTTGTTTATATTATTGCCGTTATTTTTAGAAAAGGACTCCAAATTCAAAATGAAAACGATTTAACCGTATAAGCTATGCCCATAATTGTAAACCTGGATGTGATGATGGCAAAGCGAAAAATTTCTTTGAACGAGCTTTCCGAAAAAGTGGAACTGACCCTATCCAATCTCTCCATCCTAAAAACAGGAAAAGCAAAAGCCATTCGCTTTAGCACCTTAGAAGCCATCTGCAAAGCGCTCCAATGCCAGCCCGGCGATATTTTGGAATATGTAAGCGATGAAGAAAAATGAACAGCTTATCAATTTTTCAAAAAAATTTTAAAAGGAAATAGAGACGTTTGGAAAATGAAAAATTAAAAATGTAAAAGGAAAAACAGACGTTTCAGATTTGTGAGCGCTTCTTATAAATGCAACGTTCTATCCGTGAAATCCTGTATTTAAGAATCCGCGCAATCCGCGATTTAAAAGGAAGGCGAGACGTTTTGCAATCTTCAACTATAAAGTACAGCGTAAGTGAAGCCAAAACCCTTTTAAAAGGGTTTTGAGACGTTTTGCAGATGGCCCCCTTTTAATTCACCATCTTGTTGGCGCAGCTGCTGCTGGCAAAGGCTTCGGGCTTGGCCTTAAATGCAAAACCCATCCCCAGTATATAGCCCATGGCCTCCTTCAGCGCATCGTTGCTTTTAAAATTGGGGTTGGTGTTAATGTCGGCATGCACTTCCATATCCACATTGTATAAAGTAAAAAGATTGCACAGTTCGTATGCAATCTCTATACTCTTGGCTACTTCCGTCAGCATCCGCTCTTTAATGCTCATTTTCTGACGGCTGCGGTCGTTATGGATAAACATGAAGCCTCCATGGCCTTCGCGCAAAAAAACAATTACGGTGGCGTATTCTGTTTCCTGCCCTTTTACCTGCGAGTCGGTACCGATGCAAACCTTCAGGTGATAACCTGCTGCTGTCTCCCTTTTTATAACGGCTTCCACCGCATGATAAATAGGTGCATCCAGCACTTCACCACTAAATTTTCTCCAGTGCATAAATAAAAGAGGTTTTTTCAAGTTACAAAAAAAGTGCTGAGTTACCAAAAGGGGCTGCCCGCTGGGCCGTTACAGGCCTGCTTTTCCACCATTTTTGCGGCCATACGCCAACAAATGGGGTAATAGATTACTCAGTGATGCGCCTTGGCAGCCCTGTTTTTCGCTTTAAATGAAAACTGGTACAGTTCTTTGTTTATACTACCCGACATTATTTATTAACTATTAAATCAAATGTTATGTTACGTTGGACGGTTATTTTTCTGATTGTGGCCATTGTAGCCGCTATCTTTGGGTTTGGTGGAGTTGCAGCAGGAGCCGCTTCCATAGCCAAGATTTTATTCTTTATCTTCCTGATACTTTTTGTACTGTCGCTCATCATGGGTGGCCGCTCCAGAAGCAGCATTTAATACAGGAACTAAAACATATAAAAAAAGGTGTAGCTATGCTATGCCTTTTTTTATTGGCTGTGCGTGCGCATGTTATAAATGATTTTACGCTTACAACTACTTTTACTGTTATTGGTTAGTGCCGTTTGTGGTATTATTATGTTGCTGCAATAGCGGTAATGTAACCAATAAAAGGCACAGTTTTTTTGCCCCTTACAATATGAAAACAGAAAAGGAAAAAATGCTTGCCGGCGAGTTGTACAACGCATTGGACCCTCAGCTTTCGCAAGAGCGATTAAATACAAGACTACTGCTCAAACAACTGAACGACTCGCGCGAAGACGAGGCAGAAAAACGCAGCCGCCTACTCAAAGAGCTGATTCCCGGTGCGGGTGAAGCACTTTGGATACAGCCACCTTTTTACTGCGATTATGGCTACAATATTAAAGCTGGCGAACGTGTGTTTTTCAACTTCAATTGCGTAGTGCTGGATGTGATGCCCGTAACCATCGGCAGC